>DATCMY010000271.1:0-2728 GCA_036565505.1 Hanamia sp. | reverse complement strand
TATCGGGAGATTGCTGAATTACTGTCTATTTCAGAAAAAGCTGTGGATAATCATCTTACTAAGGCTGTAAAGCAGTTGAAAAAGGTTTTACCGCTTTTGATGTTATTATCAATTTTATGTAAATGATTGTATTAAATTGAAATTGGGAGGGATTTCATCCTCTTAAAAATATTTTTTTTCTGAAACGAAGGAGTTTTGATAGATAAGGCGTATTTATTAACAGAACTCGTTTTGGATGAAGGATATATCAGGAAACGTGATAATCAGTAAATGATGGATATATCAATAATAGAAAGATTTTTTGAAAAAAAGTGTACTGCCGAAGAAGCGGCTAGAGTGGCTGAGTACCTGAAGAATAATCCTGAGTTGCTGGAAAACATGTTAAGCAGAAAGGAATGGGATGAAACAGTAGTAACGGAAATAAAGCCTGAGAAGTTCTGGAAAGAGATTTGGCATACCATTCAAAAGAAAAAATCAGCACCCATAAAAGTTCTTTGGATAAAACGATTAGCCATCGCAGCATCTTTTCTCCTCGTTCTTGGTTCAGGCTTGATCTATTTAATTCATAATAAGGAATTAACCCGGTCCCGTTCGGATAACACGACAAGTCTGTCCTCATGGGTAGTGTTTCAGCATAAAATAAACAAGACAAGAAAAGAAATGCTGATCAACTTACAGGATGGATCAACTGTTATGCTGTCACCGGGTAGTGAATTAAATTACGGGGAACCATTTACGGATAATAAAAGAATAGTTTATCTAAAAGGAGAAGCGTTCTTTACTGTTGCAAAAGACCCAACGAAACCGTTTACTGTTTATACTGATGCAATATCAGCAACAGTTTTAGGTACCAAATTTTTGGTAACAGATTTTCAAGGTGATAACAATATTATAATAAAGTTATTTGAAGGCAAAGTGGTGGTAAGGTCATCCGATTCAATACATAAGAAACTTGCAACAGATATGTATTTACTTCCAGGTAATGAATTAGTATATAATAAAACGAGCATGATCGCAAATATTTCATCGTTCACTAAGCCAACCTCGGTTGCGCGAAATAAGAAAATGAGTAAAAGCGGTACTAATACAAGCAGTTCCGACTGGTATATGTTCAATAACCAAAACCTCGCTGATGTGTTAGAGCGGTTGAAGGTATTATATGGAACAGATATTCAATATTCAAGAGCAGATTTAAAAAATAAATTCTTTATAGGTAAGTTTAACACGTCAGACTCATTGGAAAAAATATTAAATGATATTGCCCTATTAAATAATCTTACATTAAAAAAGCAAGGTAATAGCTTCATCATAAAAAAATAGCGATACAAAATATTGATAGCAACTGCTACAGTTGAATCATTGCGAAAGCAGTGAATAGTAACCTTTTTGTTTAAACAAAAAAACCAAACATATATATTATGAATTCATTGATTTTAACTAAGTCCAAATGGCTTCCATTTTGTTTTATATTAATGGTGTGTTATGCGCCATTACAATTGCTGGCACAAGGGAAAAGCAGTACAGTAAAAGGTATAGTTCAGGATGAAAAAGGAATACCGCTTGCAGGTGTTTCTGTCATTGCTAAAAATGTAAAGACAAACTACTCAGAAGGATCTCAAACAGATTCAACTGGCATTTTCAGGTTTAACAGCCTTCCGGCTGGTGGCCCGTATAATTTTATTTTTTCGTTCATCGGACACGAGTCCCAAACACTTTCAGGCTATACCATTAAATCAGATGCCAGTATTTCTATTGTAGTTAAATTAAAAGAATTGGAAAATACGCTGGATCAGGTGGTGGTTGTGGGTTATGGTTCCCAAAAGAAAAAAGATTTGACAGGCGCTATTGGATCATTAAGGCCAAATGAGAAGGAAGGACTCTCTGTAGTAAGCCCTGACCAAATGCTTCAGGGAAAAGTGAGTGGTATAAATGTAACAAATTCATCCGGCATACCCGGCGCAGGTGTAAGAGTAAGCATTCGGGGAATAGGTTCTATAAATGGTTCTAACGAACCACTATATGTAATTGACGGAGTTCCTGTTACCAATTCGGACCCCTCACCGCTTAATAGTCAGAACTTTGGAGGGGGCATCTCTAATCCTTTATCAACTATTAATCCTGATGATATAGAATCTATTGATATTCTGAAAGATGCTGCTGCCGCATCAATTTATGGTTCCCGTGCTACCAATGGCGTGGTCATCATTACTACCAAGCATGGAAAAGATGGCAGAACTGATATTAGTTTCAACAGTTATACAGGCATCCAGAACCTGCCAAAGAAGATTCCATTGGCAAATACTACTGAGTATTTTACGGTACTGAATGAAGCACGTAATAACTATAATCTACAGAATAATCTTACGCCGGGCATGGCAGCTTTCCTTGCTCCCTTATCCGATCCTCGTATAGCAAAAATTCCAGACACTGACTGGGTTGGGCTTGTAACTAATAAAAATGCACCTTTAAGCAATTATGATTTATCTATTCGTGGGGGAGATGCTAAAACGAAATTTTATGCTTCTTTAAATTATTTCAACCAGGAAGGCATTATCAAAACCAATAAATTTCAACGGTTTTCGGTTCGTTTAAATTTAGATCATAAAATTTCAGAAAGAATAAGTATTGGCTTTACCACAGCACTGAGTAATACGATTGACAACCGGGTACCAAGTGATGTTGCAGGAAATGCAATACTAATGCGTGCTTTAGAGCAACGCCCCTATGA
>DATCMY010000270.1:0-4594 GCA_036565505.1 Hanamia sp. | reverse complement strand
GTGTTTGGGCAAAAGGGTAAAGCGGTCTCTTTTTCCTTTGCCGCCCACCACTTTTATTTGAAAAGATTTACTGTCAATATCACAAAGTTTAATATTGCGCAGCTCATTCATCCGCACGCCTGAACCGTAAAATACAGAAATCATCATCCGGTGTTTGGGATTGGTAATTACAGAGAGAAGTTGTTGCACCTGCTCCACGCTAAATATCTGTGGCAGCTTATGTTCTTTGCGTGGATAAAACTGCGAAGGCACGATGAAAGGCGAAGGCATCACATGCTTAAAGAAAAAGCTGCAGGACTGTGCTACCTGGTGGCATTTTTCTCTTCCCACTTCATACACTTTAACGATGTGGTTGATGTAATTGATAATGTCTTTGCTGGTAAGAGAGGCCGGAAGAACATCATAATAATGCGCAAAAATAAAACGCATCTCCTGGGTATAATTACGGATGGTACGTGGCGAATAATGCTTTGCTGTAAGCACATTGAAAAGTTGTTGCAATGCTTCCTGGGCCTGTGGCGATAATGTTACTTTGCTGTACTCATTTTTTTTTCATGATAATATTTATTTAGATGAAAATGAAAGTTCCGTATTTTTGGGGAAGTTGCGGCGGAAGGGCTTCACCGTAGGTGTTGGTTCAACATGCGGTTTTGCGCAAGCGGGGCTGAAGTGCTGACAATGAGCATTGGTGCATGTTTCAGCAATAGTCCCGGCTGAAGAAATTCTATTGAACGATAGTAGTAACAATGAACTTTTAGTTATATATTTGGCAACAGTTCCGGCAGAAGGAATTCTATTCCCTGCACTTCGGCAATACCTGACCGTTGTAGGTAACCCTTCGGCGACACCCTACACAAATTCAAAACTATACTGTATGACACACTCTAAAAAGCCACCGCACAAATTGCAGCACATTTGCAGGCACACAAAACCATCCGCACAAAACCAAACCTGCAAAAGAGCTGCAATTTAGCCGACGCTCACTTCAGTACAACGATGAACTATATTAACCCATATGAACTTTTAGGCACTTAAAAGCAAACATCTAAAATATTTTTTAGATAATTCATGCTGCAACTTTTACCTGGCTTAGCTCTGCAAATTCCCTGATAGACCTTTTTAATTGGAAATAGGCGTTGCTGTATTTATCTTTCATTAGTGGATCCTTTGACACCTCTTTGTTATTACTGCAAGCCAGTATTTTAGGTAATTGCTGTTCTGTAATTACAGTGGCTGCTACCATGATCTGTAATCCATCTGGCGACACCCGGTATTTTCTTTTTCCCTTTTTTGTTACCACGATTCCTTTTCCTTTCAGTTTTCTGAGGACATAAGCTACCTGAGTGGGTTTTAAATTTAACCCGTAGATGTTTTTTAGCTTTTGCACCACATCCCTGGTATTAAAACCAAGTGGTTTAAAACTTATTGCCATTACTGTATGGATGACTTGTATATCCTTTTGTTTAAAAGGATTAATTCCACTGATGTTTTGTTTGCCTCTTTTTTGGCTGCCAGTGAGTTTTTGTAATGCGTCGGCTTCAATCATGGATACATGCGCATAAAACAAGTTGTTCAAAAAAGACAGCATCATGCTTTTCAATTTTTTATGGATAATGCTAAATTGATCTAATCCCCGCTTGCATTTTAGATCTTTTGTATTGTGGACTACTACTTCAGCCCGCAAGGTGCGTTCGCCTTTATCATACAACTTAAGGGTGAGCGATTCAAAATGAATTTTAAATACCGTTAAGTTGTAATCAGGTTTCCCGACACGCACCTGCAAAGCTGAGTTCCCGCTTTTGCTGTAATGAGGCCGGTACTTTTTACCGAACAGCGTCTTAATGCGCTCTACATTAAGGTTTGACCGGGTCAGGTCAATGATGTTTTGATACACCTGGTCTAATTCCGAACCTTTTTTAAATAAAAGGTTACGGCTATATTCCACCTGGTAGATGGAATACTGGTACTTCAGGTGTGTTCTTTCCTGCCCGTCATAATCTACCCCAAACCACAAACAGCTACTCATCCAACGGTCGCATACGTTTCTAAGTTGCCCTATCTGACAGGTATCTGCAACTTGTGTCAGTACTTCTCCATCGTTATAAGCGGTAAAACAATTATCGGTTTTCTCAAAGGCAATGTTCTTTTTAATCAGTTTTCTTTCTGTAAATTCATGGCCATTCAATATGACCATGCAGTTAAATGGGGGATGGCTACACATCCGAATAGTGATATGCCCCCATTGTTGATCTATAATGTGAAAAAAATAATGGTTGACAAAGCTCTGTTTCCTCTTTAAATTAATACCGTTCTTAAATTCTTCAACATCCCAGATATAGGCTGATGACCGGCTTTTTATAATAAGAAACAAACCGGTAAAATTCTTGTCCTTCGGTATGTATGCTTCTGCAATCTCATGTTTCCTCTCTCGTGCATTACTTTCTATAATGGGGATACTCCTTTTCTCAGCAACTGCATAAACCCGTCTTGAGAACCTGCCGGCAAATTTAATCAGCCGGTTTGTAGTAAGGTCTTTATCATCCCCGTTGAAATCCCTGTACCAATTACGAAATCCGCCGGGTATGTGCAATTGAGGTATGTACGCATTTAAGACAATACGATCTATGCAATCATATTGATCTTCCAACTTATCCTCGTAATGTAACGACAATGTATCTTTCATCATAAATTTGCTCTTTACAGGAAAGGTAAAAAAAAAATAGCTTTTATCCTCATTGTCCGATAGTTGACTCAGAGTTGCTCATGTCCCCGAAGGGCTATTTTTCCAGCTAATCTGGAAAAATCGTAGCCTATTACTATTTGAAAAACTATAAGAAAGCAGTTGAAGATATGGACAAAGGAATTGAATTAAATCCCAATGTTCCCCAGTACTATTTTGATAGAGGCGATGCTAAAGAATTATTAAAAGATTATGATGGTGCTTGCAGAGATTGGAAAACAGCGAAATTAAAAGGGTATAATGTTCCAGAATATAAAATAAATAAATGCACTCCTCAAATAGTTTATCTACCCAATGGTGAACTTTCCGGATGCAATGGCATATTATCAAAGTATAATCGTAGTTTGAATAACAAACTAATAATTACAGTGGGCAATAATGCAAGCGTAGCTGTTAAGATGATTGACATTTCAACAGAAAGATGTATCCGGTACGTCTTCATAAATAGGAATACTACTTATACAATAAAAAACATTCCGGAAGGTAAATACTATCTGAAAATTGCATACGGTGAAGATTGGAGTATTATGGAAGGGCAATCAAATTGCACAGGAAGGTTTTCTCAACATCCTCTTTTTGAAAAAGGTGAGGAAATTCTTGATTATAATCTTGTACATTCAAGTAAGGGTTATGAAGTTCCAAGTTTTTCCTTAAAGCTTGATGTGATTATGGCGGAGGACAAAATAAACAGTTTTAGTACTGACAAAATAAACGAAAACGATTTTTATAATAATTAAACTATGGATACAGTTAAAATCCCAAAGCATTTGCCATTTATATTAAACCAACTTTTTGAGATAGAAAATAAGTTGAAAAATATAAATGAAACAAACTCGATTCAAAGAAATCTTGACAGAATGAAGGATTATTTTGAAATGGATGTTTTAGGAGGCGGGCAAGGTTTAATTTATCATAATCCTTTAGGTGAATCTTATGATGAAACGAGAACAGATTGCGAAGCAAGTATTTCAGGTAGCAGCCATGAAAACCTTGAAATCATAGAAGTTTTAAAACCTATTATTTATTTCAAATATGCAAATACACAAACAGTAATCCAAAAGGCTGTTGTTATTGTTGAATCAAAAATTTAAACTCATACTAAAATGGAAAAGATGATAAACTACGGCATTGATTTAGGTACAACTAATTCAGCTATCGCCAAATTCGTGAAAGGAGAAGTTGAGGTATTTAAAAACCCATTAGAAACCGGGAAAGACACTTTGCCTTCTGTAGTTTATTATAAGAATGATAAAATTATTGTGGGAAGCAGAGCAAGAACTTACTTAGAAAGAGATGCGAAAAATGTTTTCAGCACATTCAAAAGAAAAATGGGTACTACCGAAAGTTTTAAAGTAAAAAATATTGACCAAACTAAAACACCTATCGAACTGTCCGCAGAAGTAATAAAAGAGTTGAAAGGTTTTGTCCACACCGGAGAACAGGTAGATGCGGCGGTAATAACAATCCCTGCATCATTTGATGTTATACAATCAAATACAACAAAAGAGGCTGGCTTATTGGCTGGTTTCAAACAAGTGATTCTTCTACAAGAACCAATAGCCGCAAGTTTAGCGTACGCCAACAAGCATAAAGAAAAAGATTTAGAGGATGGGCAATGGCTTGTTTACGATTTAGGAGGTGGAACTTTTGATGTTGCTTTAATAAGAATTAAAGATGGGGAAATGAAAGTACTTGACCATGAAGGAGACAATTTTTTGGGTGGTGCCGACTTTGACAACTTAATGGTAGAAAGAATGATAGTTCCATTTCTCAATAAAAACTTCAAATTCGATAATCTTGAAAATGAATTAAAAAGTGCAACAGGAAAACGCAATGCACTTTATTTTAGATTAC
>DATCMY010000269.1:0-8612 GCA_036565505.1 Hanamia sp. | reverse complement strand
GACCATATTACTTCCGCCATTGGTGCCGCGATGATTGGCTGGTATGGAACTGCGATGCTTTGTTACGTTACTCCCAAAGAACATTTGGGGTTGCCCAATAAAAAAGATGTGAAAGATGGAGTAATTACTTATAAAATTGCGGCACATGCGGCTGACCTGGCAAAAGGCCATCCCGGGGCACAATACAGGGATAATGCCCTGAGCAAAGCAAGATTTGAATTCCGGTGGAACGACCAGTTCAATTTATCGCTTGACCCTGATACCGCCCGTGAATTTCATGATGAAACTTTGCCAGCCGATGGAGCAAAAATTGCTCACTTCTGTTCCATGTGCGGCCCAAAATTTTGCTCGATGCAGATAACCCAGGAGATAAGAGATTTTGCAGAAAAGGGTATGCACGAAAAATCAGAAGAGTTCATAGAAAGCGGAAAAGAAATTTATCAATAAATGTTAATAGTAATTTCTTATCCAACCGCTGTAACTGACGAGGCAATCATCATTAATGCCTTATTTGATGAAGGATTGGAAATATTGCATCTGAGAAAACCAGATGCTGCAGTTGATGAAATAAGAATTTTAATAGAAAAAATAAAACCGCAATACCATTATCAGATTGCCCTGCATCAAAATCATGAAATAGCAGCGGATTACGGAATAAAACGGTTGCATTTTACAGAAAGTAACAGAAAAGAATTACATGAAAAACCACTGATACAATTGAAAGTGACAAATTTTATTTTCTCTACTTCCTTTCACAAGGTAGCCGAGTATCATAGTTTGTCATTTTCTTTTGTTTATACTTTTTTTGGTCCGGTATTCAACAGCATTTCCAAGCAGGGATATGTATCAACGCTACCAGTTGATTTTGTTTTTCCCGTTCAGGTAAATCACCCCAAAGTAATTGCCATTGGTGGTATTGATGCAGCAAATATTCAAAAAGCAATGCACATGCAATTTGATGGTGTAGCAGCGTTAGGAACAATTTGGCAAAAGCCAGGTGAAAGTATTCAACAATTTAAAGCATTGCAAAAAGCATGGAAGCAAACAGGGCGGTAGTACTAAGCATAGCTGGTTTCGACCCTTGTGGTGGTGCAGGGATACTGGCAGATATAAAAACATTTGAACAGCATAAAGTGTATGGCTTAGGCATTAACACCGCTCAAACTTTACAAACAGAAAATGATTTTATTTCCATCAAATGGGAAACAGAAAATGATATTTTAAAAGCATTGGAAACTATGCTGGCCCATTATGATGTAAAGGCTGTAAAAATCGGGATTGTAGAAAACGGCAGTACCCTAAAAAAGATTGTTTCTTTCATTCATCAAAAAAATAGAGCAATAAAAATTATCATAGATACGGTAATACAATCAAGCAGCGGTTTTGATTTCCGGAATGAGGAAACGAATAAAGCAGAGCTATTGGAAACTTTTTCCCAATCATTTTTAATTACACCTAATTACAATGAAGTATTGCAATTAATGCCTGAAAATAATTCAAAAGATGCGGCACAAAAATTATCGGCATATTGTAATGTATTATTAAAAGGCGGGCATAACAAAGAAGAGGTTGGCATTGATTATTTATACACAAAAAACGACATCAGAAAGTTAATAGCTTCCACAACAGCTATTGGCGCCAAGCATGGTTCCGGTTGTGTATTGTCTGCTGCCATCACTGCAAACCTTGCATTGGGTTTTGATTTGCTGGCATCCTGTACCAATGCAAAGAAATACATTGAACAATTTTTATTAAGTAACAATACATTATTAGGGTACCATCATGTTAAGTAAACTTCAATACATATCACAAGGGATAACTGCTACAGAGCAATTGAACAACATTCAAAAAGCCGCGGGTGCTGGTTGCAACTGGATACAATTACGTTTTAAAAACGCAACTACAGATGAAATAAGAGCATTGGCAGAAGAGGTGAAAAAAATCTGTACGGATTATACTGCAACATTTATCATTAATGATCATCCGCAAATTGCCAATGCCGTGGATGCTGATGGGGTGCACCTGGGATTAACCGATATAGACATTACAGAAGCCAAAAAAATAATGGGGAATAGTAAAATTATCGGAGGTACAGCCAATACTTTAGAACATGTACTGCAACGGGTGGAAGAAGGTTGCAGTTATATTGGTTTAGGCCCTTTACGTTTTACAACAACCAAAGAAAAGCTCAGTCCAATATTAGGTTTGAAAGGATATAAAAAAATTATGGATGAGTTGGAAGAACGGCAAATTCAAATGCCTGTTTATGCTATTGGTGGTATTGTGTTGGAAGATATAGTATCCATCATGCAAACAGGGGTATATGGAGTAGCGGTGTCCGGCATCATCACCAATCATCCTGATAAAAAATTATTAGTACAACAATTCAATACACATTTATATGAAACAGTTAACCATTGCAGGTAAAGTATTTCAATCACGTTTGTTTTTAGGGACAGGTAAATTTGGCTCTTCTTTGCGAATGGAAGAAGCAGTATTGGCATCGGAATCTGAAATGGTGACGGTGGCTTTAAAACGGGTAGATTTAGAAACAGAGACCGATTTTTTGTTGGCTCATTTACATCATCCGCACATTCATTTATTACCGAACACCTCCGGTGTTCGTACAGCTAAAGAAGCTGTACTGGCGGCACAATTAGCAAGAGAAGCCTTAGAAACAAACTGGATAAAATTAGAAATTCATCCGGACGCAAAATATTTAATGCCCGACCCGATTGAAACTTTGAAAGCCACAGAGGAATTGGCAAAACTTGGTTTTGTAGTATTGCCTTACATTCATGCTGACCCTGTTCTGTGCAAACGCCTGGAAGATGCAGGAACTGCCGCTGTAATGCCTTTAGGTTCACCGATAGGAAGCAACAAAGGATTAAAAACTTTCGACTTTTTACAAATCATCATCGAACAAAGTAATGTGCCGGTAATTATTGATGCAGGCATTGGCTCACCTTCTGATGCAGCTTTGGCCATGGAAATGGGCGCCGATGCTGTTTTGGTAAACACAGCCATCGCCATTGCCGGCAATCCCGTACAAATGGCCATTGCCTTCAAATTGGCAGTACAGGCCGGACGAATGGCTTTTGAAAGCAAGCTGGCCAATAAGGCCCACCATGCGATTGCATCAAGTCCCTTAACTCAATTTTTACATGAAACAGTTTAAAGATATATACGATCAACATTCCTGGGATGAGGTGCAGGCATCCATCCAGACAAAAACGGCAAAAGATGTGGAAGCTGCACTGGCCGCAACGCATAGGACGTTGGAAGATTTTAAAGCATTGATTTCACCTGCAGCATCCTCATATTTAGAACAGATGGCACAGCTTAGTCATCAGCTTACCCAAAAACGTTTTGGCAAAACAATTCAGTTATTTGCCCCTATGTATTTAAGCAATGAATGCAATAATATTTGTACGTATTGCGGCTTTAGTTTAGATAATAAAATAAAACGGAAAACATTAACAGCTGACGAAATTTTGCAGGAAATAAATGTCATCAAACAACATGGCTTCAACCATATTTTATTGGTAACAGGCGAATCAAACCATACTGTACATGTTGATTATTTTTTGAAAGCTATTGAAATTATCAAACCATATTTTGCCAATATCTCCATAGAAGTACAACCATTATCGCAGGATGAATACACGCAATTACAACGTGCCGGCGTGTATTCAGTTTTAGTGTACCAGGAAACCTACTACAAAGAAAAATACAGGGATTATCACCTGAAAGGAAAGAAGTCCAATTTTTATTATCGTCTTGAAACTCCTGACAGGATTGGGCTTGCAGGAATGCATAAGATTGGCTTGGCTGTCTTATTAGGGTTAGAAGACTGGCGTACCGATTCCTTTTTTTGTGCAATGCATTTAGATTATTTACAAAAAACATATTGGCAAACAAAATATTCCATTGCCTTTCCACGCATTCGTCCGGCAGAAGGTGTTGATATATCCAACTATCATATCAGTGATAAAGAATTGGTACAATTATTATGTGCATACCGTTTATTAAATGAAGAAGTTGAAATATCAGTTTCAACAAGGGAGTCAGAATTATTCAGAAACCATTTAATCAAGCTGGGTACTACTACCATGAGTGCCGGTTCTAAAACAAATCCCGGAGGTTACAGTGTGGATGAAGACTCGTTAGAGCAATTTGAAATAAGCGATGAACGTACACCTGCAGAAGTGGCTGGTGTTATCGCTGCAAGTGGTTATGAACCTGTTTGGAAAGATTGGGATAAAATATTTTAATGATGGCAGATTTTACAATTGAAGAAATAAACCGGTACAGCAGGCAATTGATGCTGGAAGAAATTGGTATTGAAGGGCAACAAAAAATTAAGCAGGCAAAAGTTTTGGTAATAGGTGCAGGCGGTTTGGGTTGCCCGGTATTGCAATACTTAGGTGCGGCAGGTGTTGGAACTATTGGTATTATTGATTTTGATAGGATAGAGATACATAACCTTCACCGGCAGATATTATTTACTGCTGATGATATAGGTAAACGCAAAGCACCAACCGCAGCACAAAAAATAAACGAATCTAATCCAAATGTTTCCTGCATTGTTTTCAATGAACTGTTACAGGAATCAAATGCCGCAAACATTATTTCACAGTTTGATATTGTTATAGATGGCTCTGATAATTTTTTGACCCGGTACCTTGTAAATGATGTTTGTGTACTATTGAACAAACCTTTGGTGTATGGAAGCATTTTAAAATTTGAAGGCCAGTTGGCTGTATTTAATTATAAGGGAAGTAAAAATCTAAGAGATATTTATCCCGAGCCACCCAACCCAGAAGATGTACCCAATTGCAGTGAGATTGGCGTGATGGGTTTTGTTCCGGGCATTATAGGTGTTTATATGGCTGGTGCCACTATTCAAATTATTGTAGGCAGATACAATAATGACAGTTTATTACTTTTTAACTTTAAGGAGTTTAGCATTTTAAAACTAAAAATATAAACTTATGGGTATCAGAATAAATGCTATAAAATAAATCTTGATTTTATGGAAAAGCCATGGGCAGTAGGGAAAGATATCCCCGCAAAAATTTCTCATACCTTCAACCTGAAGAACAGCTTGTGCAGCACCTTTCCTCACAAACCAAGGCTCCCAATTCATCTATGGTAATGCGTCATTTTTAACTGAGATACTTTTTATGTGGCCTGCGTATTTGGCAATACTATTTTAAAACGTATTTTTTATCCGTGCAAAATTTATTTACGAATGAGTGCAGAAATATTTCCTTATTTTTCACAGGACAAGGTACCAGATTCCGGGAATGAAAACTTTAATTTTTATAATCGGAATTTTAAAAAATACTGTTACTTCATGCTTTCTAAGCTACCGGTAAAAGACAAAAGTGAATCGGGCAAACTTCTAAAGATTGCAACGTGCAGGAAGGATATTAGAAAAACCGAACCTCAAAGCACAACAACTATTTTAAAATCACTTACTTGTCAAAAGGCAGTAGCTTACATTCCATTGATTACAACAAATACTTAATCATAATTCAATTAAGCCAACCTATTTTAACGTAAGCCACAAGAAATAAAAGTTATTATTCCTCACCTGTACGAAGCGCCGTCATTAACTCATAGTCTGTTGAACACACTTTGAACTTTCATGCAAATGATATTTTCCTCATTTCGTAATTCTTTTTTCCCAAATGTGTAAACGGGTTGCTGCTATCAATCATTCTTTTGCAGAAATAAGAGTATATGATGAATCATAAAAAAATAATAATTGGGATCATTGCATTCCTGAGTTTTACCACTACCATCGCCCAACAAAAAGACAGTGTGGAATTGCTGAAAGAAGTAATTATTAAGGGTTATAAAACAGTAAATGGTGTTGGACATTTATTAGACACTAAAGACGGAATTATCTATGCCGGCAAAAAAAACGAAATAATCATTGTAGACAGTTTAGACGCCAATAAAGCAATCAACAACACACGGCAAATACTGGGAAGAATACCCGGCCTGAACATAGTTGAAACAGAAAGCAGCGGCTTTACTGCAAATGGTATTGCCACAAGAGGATTAAACCCAATACAAAGTATTGAAATGAATACAAGGCAAAACGGGTACAATATAAGTGCAGATGTGTATGGTTATAATGAAGCCTATTACAATCCGCCAATGGAAGCAGTAAAAAGAATTGAAATGGTCAGGGGTGCTTCTTCTTTACAATTTGGATCACAATTTGGCGGATTGGTGAATTATGTAACAGAAGATGCACCAAAAGGCAAACCCATTCAATTTACCACTTCTCAAACCAAAGGTAGTTTTGGCATGTATAATTCTTTTAATTCTATTGGGGGCAATTATAAAAAAATAAGTTACTATGGTTTCCTGCAATACAGGAATATGGATGGTTACAGGCCTAACAGCCAGCAGTGGCAGCTTTCAGGCTTTGGAAAGGTTCAATATACTTCATCAAAAAAAATGAATATTGGCCTGGAGTATTCCCTGCTCCGCAATAAAATACAAATGCCCGGCGGTATGATAGACAGCCTTTTTTATGCAGACCCAAAAGTATCCACAAGAGCACGGAATTGGCTGAAAAGCCCATGGAATATTGTAAGCAATTATATCAACCTCAATCCAAATAATAATACTACCATCAGTTTAAAAACAACTTATATTTTCAGCAACCGTTCTTTAGTGTGGCGCAATGAAGATGGAGGCCCGGGGGCATTAGATACGATTGACCCGGCAACCAATCATTTTTCACCAAGAGAGGTTGGTATTGAAGATATGCACAGCATAACAACAGAAGGGAGATATTCTACAAACTACCCAATAGGAAATAATGAATCTACATTGGCAGGGGGTGCCCGGTTCACTTATGCCTGGTTTAAACGGCTGGGTGGCGGAGAAGGTACTACGGGCAGTGACTTTGATTTATCAATCATAGGTGATTGGGGTTATAATTTAGATTTTACTACAACCAATATTGCGCCATTTGTCGAAAATATTTTCAGGGTGGGTAAAAATTTTACCATAACACCTGGGTTCAGATTTGAGTATTTAAAAAGCACCGCAAAAGGGTATAAAACTGTTGACAATGTAAAACAAATCCCTAATGAATCCCGAGTGAGGACCTTCCCATTATTTGGAATTGGGTTAGAGTATAAGCCTTCTGCAAATACAAGCTTTTACGGCAATATCAGCCAGGCTTACCGGCCTATTGATTATAGTCAGCTTGAACCATTCGGGTTGGCTGCAAAAATTGACCCGAATTTAAAAGATGCTTATGGTTTCAATTCTGATTTAGGATACAGGGGTACTATAAAAAATTATTTAAACTTTGATGTTAGTTTATTTTATATGGAGTACAATAACAGGATTGGCGAAGTGGTAAAGGCCGACTCAATCACAGGGCTTGATTATGCTTACAGAACCAATTTTGCCAACAGTGCGCACAAAGGAGCAGAGGCTTATATTGAGTTCAATCTTTTAAAATATTTAAATCAACAATCAAAAAAAGGATTAAGTATTTTTAATTCATTCGCCTACATTGATGCACAATATACCAGTGGTGAATATAAAGGAAACAGGGTTGAAGCCGCTGCAAAAGTGATTGAAAGGGTTGGTGTAATTTATAATAACAAACGCTTTTCATCAACATTCCAGGTTAATTATGTAGGCGATGCTTTTGGTGATGCAACGAATGTAAGAATTAGCGAAAATCCTATTGCGGGTTATATCCCAGCCTATACAGTTTTAGACTTGAGTGCTACCTGCAAAATAAATAACTACGCAATAAAAGGAGGGGTAAATAATCTTGGCGACAAAGCCTATTTTACCAGGAGGACTGATGAATATCCGGGACCAGGAATAATTCCGGCTGTAGGAAGAAGTTTTTATATTGGTTTAACAGCTAAATTTTAAGGAACCCGATTTTAATAAAATTCTATTTTTTAAAGAAGCCTGAAACTTTGGATGATATCTTTATATTGAGATAGGGTAGGTTGTTTAGCATCTGCATAATAACTGATCAATGGGCATCCCAATTTAGATGGCAATATAACCAGCACCAAAGTGGGCCTTTTAAACTTCACTCTCACGGCTGATAAAGGTTTGAGAGTTAAACAGCAATATGTATATATGATCTTTAAGTTTTTCAACAACAAAAACTGAAATATTGTCCATCAATTTGATTTTATCGGAAATCAATCCATGTTTCATTTCTGAGGAGGTTCATAAATTTTATGTTTGATGGCATATATTACAATCCCAACCGTTTTTTTTGTATCGATTTTTTTTAAAATATTCTCCCTGTGCCATTCAACAGTTCTATAGCTTAAATTCAACAGTGGTACTATTCCTTTACTGGATTTTCCATCACAGATCAACCGGATGATAGCTAGTTCTCTTTCTGAAAATTCAGGTTTATGGATCAATTGCGAAGGAGAAAAATGGCTGCCTGCAACCATTTTTGCCAGTTTTTCGGTAGTGAGGTTACAGTAATAATTTTGATCTTTATATACCGCCTTTATGGCTTCAATAATTTCATTTTTATGAGCATTTTTAAGGAGGTAACCCCTGGCACCGGCCTCCAGCATTTCCACTATCTG
>DATCMY010000268.1:0-3008 GCA_036565505.1 Hanamia sp. | reverse complement strand
TATTATCAATAGCAAGCAGCGTTAGTGCATCATAGTAGACACGAACCTCGGCGGATAGAATTCCCACGGGGAACAGCAGAAATTCTTTTTTTGGAATAATACAACCTGTATCCTATCTCCTTGGATAGTACACAACTATTATCTTTCTTTTATAATAAACCACCCGGTTATTCGTTTTACTAAAAACTAACAAATGAAAAGATACCTTATCTATAGCTTATTGGCCGGTATGGCTATTTTTTATTCATGTAAAAAAGAGAATTCAAACACTAACACTGCGTTACAAGGGAATTACAAACTCAAGTACTTTACTTCAAATACCAACAGCACTATAACAGGCAGCGATGGTGAAAAATCAGTCACCACTTCAGATTATACTACTATTAATAACCTGGGCACTATTGCATTTGATGGGTCCAACCTTACTACTGTAGGGGTAACCTATACGATAAATGCGGTGGCTAAAGGCTACATTTACCAGGATAATCTGCTACTTGATTCAAGTAGTTTTCCTTTTAACTTTACCATTCCGCCATTTAGTTCTGTGGCCTCCTACCAATTAGTGGGTACCGATTCAATTTATTTCCCCCAGGGCGCTCTTACCACGGGCCTCGGAGGAAGCGGTAATATCCAGTACGGTGCCAGTGGTGGCCGATACATCCTCAATGGCGCTCTGCTTACCATTACACAAACTGCTTTAAAGGATTCCACTTTCATAGCTTCAGGGGTAACCTTTCAGATGAAAGAATCAGCGGTAATAAGCATAGTTATGGAAAAGCTGTAAAGGGATATCTGTCTTGATAAGATACCAGAACTTTTTATGGTACAACATATCTTTCCGCCTTCGTGGGGTGTTCCGTTTCTTTCGCAAGCCCAAACTAACCATTCATGAGAGCCGCCTGGTCTACTGACCAACGGCCAACCATTTAAAAACCTTTCCTCTTAATAGCAGGGATTTTGATTTTTTAATGCATTTCAATGATTAATTACCGGATGTTGGCGGGACGCCAACATCAGCGGGGGGTATTGATTACACGCTCATAATTGATCACTGATGAATCACCATTATAAAAAGCTGTCTGCAGACGGCTTTTTTTCTTTGGCCCCTGGTTGGCTCATAACAGGCACAAGTATGCGCCAGTGGGGGGCCTGCTACCTTTATTAAAGTATTATATTTATTCATATTGTTGTTCACATTGAAAGAAAGGACACAGATCTTGAGGATGAAGTTAAATTGGTATTAGCGCTTTCATTTAACTTTTATTTATTGAACATTTTATTAAAATCTGCACGCTATTTGCGAATCTGAATGGTATGGCTAAAATATTTGTAATTGACGATGACAAAAATTTGCTTCGGGTAATGAAATCACTTTTGCATCTACGGGGATTTGATGTATCTGTATTCATGAACTGGGAAATTGCTTATAAATTAATGAAGCTATTTGAGCCGCAACTTATTTTATTGGATGTTTTTCTCAAAGGGATAGATGGACTTGAAGTATGCCAGAGGCTTAAAGCTTCTCCATTTACAAGACATATTCCTATCATTCTTTGTTCCGGCTATCCACGAATTGCTGAAAGTGGCATACGTGATTATGGTGCCGCTGATTTTATTGCAAAGCCATTTGAACTGGATGAATTAATAAATAAGATGCAGTCAATTTTATTAAAAAGGTAATATCAATACCTGCGAATCTATTATTACCTCTTTATATCTTTTCTTATAAAAATATCTATCCCCGCCTGAATGTTTTAGTCGGGCAGGCAATGCCTGTGGCACATGATATGAAATACAAATAGCATTATCGTGGAATTTGTATTTATGGCTCGCAGGCAAATGTAAAAATCTCTTTCCCTGGCACATGTATAGATAACTCACATAACTAAGCTGGCATGCGTACGCAAAAACAAATTCTTTATACTTGGGTGAAGAGAGAGATAATGATAACTTTACTCAAATATTTACCAACGGGTTTTTGTTTACTTTAAATCAATCGCAATGCAAAAAGTGTATCTTCTTTTATTTCTTTTCGCTTTTACAAAGCCAACATACTGCCAGGTTAAAATTGATTATGGCAATAATAAAGCTGCCGGAAAATATTATTCGGTACGTGGTATAAAAATGTATGTAGAAGAATATGGCAGCGGAAAACCTTTATTACTGATTCATGGTAACGGTGGTAGCATCGCATCTATGGCAGGTATTATACCTTATTTTTCCCGGCAATACAAAGTGATTGCAACAGACAGTCGTGCCCATGGTAAATCAACCGACCTGGGCGATTCATTAAGTTTTGAGATGATGGCAGATGATGAAGCCGCATTGCTTGATCAAATGCACATAGATTCTGCTTATGTAATTGGATGGAGCGATGGTGGTATAGTTGCCCTGGTGCTTGCGATACGGCATCCTGGTAAAGTAATTAAGCTTGCCTCCACCGGGGCAAACCTATGGCCTGATTCAACAGCACTGATACCTTCATTATGGAAAGATGAAAAGAGGTACTATGATTCTTTACATTCAAAAATATTTACAACGGCAAAAGAAAAAAATGATTGGAAAATATTTATGCTCGACTGGCTGCAACCTAATATTAAATTGAGTGCATTGCAAAATATCCATTGTCCTTCATTGATCATTAGCGGCGATCATGATCTTATAATGCTGGAGCATACCGTAAAAATTTATCAAAATATTCCTCATGCTTATTTATGGATATTGCCCAACTCCGGTCATGGAACGCTAATAGAGCATACGGATGAATTCAACAATAAGGTGAATGATTTTTTTGAAAAACCATTTAATAACCGGAGATAATTCATCCCGGGCTTTGCTAGAAAGGTAGGGCAGGTTTTCGCAAATTCTTTTATAGAATTAAGCGCTTAGTTCGTAATGTCAATTCCGAATTGTTTTTCGGGAGGTTTTTAATTGTGCCATTAGGCACATTTGGTGGGAAGAAATGTTAAACAAATAATGCACCAGACGTTCCTTCGGAACGTTTCGTA
>DATCMY010000267.1:0-3392 GCA_036565505.1 Hanamia sp. | reverse complement strand
ACACAAAGGATTCAATTGTAATTTTTGATAACATAAGCCAAAAAGGTTTATAATTCCATCCTGTAATTTAAAAACTTGCAGAAAAACCACCCTGGTTTTGCATTTTTATATTTTAAATAATAATCAACAAATGAAAAATATTTTATTGCTTATTTATATATTTTTTTGCATTGCCATACCTGCAATAGCACAAAAAAAGAATGCAGACAAATTTAGTACTGATATTGTTGAAAACAATTCTACTTATATTGGCCGGATCACAAAAGATACCTTGGTGGTTATTTCAGGAAGTACTTACCTGTTTACGGTTGATATACCAGAAGACAAAGGATTGGTTTCAACAAATATTGGACCAAGGAAACTTTTTCAGCAGATACAATCCAAAGATGGATCTCACCAAACTTACAGCATCACTGATAAGAATGGTCTTTTAAAAAATGAAGATGAAATAATAAGCGGTGACCATCTAAAGGTAACGTCACAGGATGGTAAAGCCAATAAAATTTACAACATTGTATTACAGCCTATAGCAATAGGCGGGCTCCTTCGTTTACAGGAGGATAAGATTACAGTTAGTACAAATACAGACCTTACGCTCTATTTTACAGCCGGGCAAAGAAGCCCAAATACAACTGTCAGAATTTTTCTTCCAGAAGGCATTCATGTAACCGGTGACAATACCACGGTCAATGTGATTGGTCGGGGAGAAGTTAAATTAAAAGACCTTGCTACACAATCAATGGGGAGACTAGGTACCCATTATCCTTATAAAAAAGTTGGAAATTTTGGGGTATCAAAAAATCCTGATGGAGGTTCTGTACTTTTATTTAAGCACCTCGACCTCAGGCCTGCGAATGGAGCAGATCTTAAAATAGTTATCACCAATGTTAACTTACACAAAGCAGGAAAATATCCATTTAAAGCAATCTATACTACCTCGCAACCAGAAGTTGAAACAAGTGCAGGCATAGGTTCTGAAACAGCTGTACTTACTGCCACCAATACCATTTCCGATTTTGAAAGAGTATTGGATAAAAATCTTCAATACAAAGAATCTCAGGATGCTTATACAAGAGTTCGTTTTAAATGGGGTGCATATATTTCATTAAATATTCAATTGATGCAATCAATTGATAAAGGAAAAAGCTGGAAACGATCATCAGCAATAATTGATAATAAAAATTCAATGGCAGCTATTTCAGGGTTAATGCCAAACAAGCCTTACATTTTTAAGCTTTTAATTAAAGATGGTGAGCATAAAGGGTTTTCAAATATTGTTCAATTCTTTTCAGGCAGGATGGATATAAAAAAATTTGGTGTTATAGCAGATGGCCAGCAGGATAATACTGAAAAAATTAATGAGGCAATTGAATACATGCATCATCTGGGTGGAGGAACACTTTTTTTTAGTGATGGTATTTACAATGTAAGAACGGTTCATTTAAAAAGTAATGTTTATCTGTATGTAAGTAAAGGAGCTACCATTAAAGCGATAAAAGGTGGCGATGCTCCTGAAGCGACATGGTTCAGTGACAGGAAATATCGTTCAGGGCTTTCTCCAACCGATTCAGGCCCCTATGATGATCCGGAAAACTGGTTAACCAAGCAGGATGTTGGCCATCATTATTTCAGAAACTCTATGTTCTTTGGGGAAAGGCTGGACAATGTTAAGATAATAGGAAATGGCCTTATTACAGGCGATGGGAATTTAGTGAGCGGAGATAAGGTAATGAATAATTCTCCTGGTAACCGTTCCGATAAAATGTTTTCATTTAAGCTTTGTACTAACATTGAAATTGGAGGTATTTATACACATAAAGATTTATGGTATGATTCAACAAGAGATTTGCCTTATTACATTAATGAAGATGGTACAAAATATTTTGATACTGATAATATGTTGCACATAGAAAGATCGGGGCACTTTGCCTTATTGGCGACGGGCACTGATAATCTTAATGTACATGATACTTATTTTGGTAAATTCAATACCTCTAATACGCGTGATATTTATGACTTTATGGAATGTAACAATGTCACAGCTACTAATATCTATTGTACTAGGACCTCTGATGATATTATAAAACCGGGATCAGATTGTTCCTTAGGGTTTACACGCCCTTCCCGGAATTATAAAGTGCGTAATATTATTGGTGATACCAATTGTAATCTTTTCCAGGTGGGTTCCGAAACTGTTGATGATATAGAAGATATTTACATTGATAATATTTATGTGCTTGGTGCTAATAAAGCAGGTTTTTCTATATCAACGAATGACGGGGCCCACGTCAAAAATATTTATCTCAATTCAGGCCGAACTGGCAGGATCCATTCCCGCTCAAAAATGTTCAGGACTACTGCCCCTTTTTTTATCTCAGTTTCCAATCGCGGCCGCGTTCTGGGCTCTTCGGTGGCCAGATACAAATTTGATGAAAATGGAGTTAAACACAACGAACTTCTTGTAACCAATGTAAATATCGGATGTGTTGAAAATGTTATTATAAATGGAATTGATGTTTCTGAAGTTTACAGGGGAAGCTCCTATGGTAACCAGGAAAGGTGGAAGCCTTTTAATGGTTCGCAAAAAACAGCTACCTCTATTATAGCCGGCTATTCATTGCCGGATTCTTCTGTTGTTGAAGGAGGGCTGAATTTTAAACTTCCAAATGGCAAACATACTGGTTACATAAAAAATATAGAATTTAATGATGTCCATATTCTTGAAAAAGGCGGAAACCCGCTTTCGGATACTGCAGCCTCCCCACCTGAACTCGGGGTTGGACAATATAATGTTTCCAATCTTAAAGTGCAGCCTTCCTACGGTTTTTGGGCAAGGCACGTAATTGGGCTAACGGTGAATCATAGTTCATTTAATTATGAAAAACGTGATAGCCGGTATGCTTTGTTCATGGATGATGTGAAAGGCGCACATATATTAAATATCAAAGCGGTTTGCTCCAGGGATAATAGCGCTGTAATCAAACTTAAAAATTCCTCTAATATCATCGTTAAAGATGCCATTTATTATCATGACGTATGGGGTGCCTTTCCAAAAAAAATACCAGATTTAAGTGTTGCAGCCGGCGCAGCAATAAGTATTCCGGATAAAAAATTCAATCATCAAAAATAAAGATTCACCTAGCGCTTCCGGACATACTACCTCTTTTTTCCAATAAGGCAGTCAGGTAATTTTTTCGGCCTCCCAATATTTACAACGCTTTATAAAGTATCTGGTCCAGTGCATTGGGCCCTTTCTCCCGAAGTTCATTTGCCTTGTTAAGGTAGGATTGGTCTTTATATTTGCCTGAGGCAACCACCAGAAGGGGATAAAGGTCTTTTTTATTATAGTTGATTATTTGCCTGTAATTCCATTTCTTTTCCCCGGTTGCGTA
>DATCMY010000266.1:0-8361 GCA_036565505.1 Hanamia sp. | reverse complement strand
GAATAAGTGTATTCCCCTCCTCCAAAACCCCGGCCTCCAAAACCGCCTCCGCCAAAGCCTTGTTGGCCCTGTTGTTGACGTGCTTGTTCATACTGGTCAGCATGTTTCCAGTTCTCACCATGTTGATCGTACTTTTTTCTTTTTTCGGGATCGCTCAGTACTTCATTGGCTTCATTAATCTGTTGAAATTTTTTATGCGCTTCTTTGTCATTCGGATTTACATCCGGATGAAGTTTTCTTGCCAGCTTTCTGTAGGCTTTTTTTATATCATCGGCAGATGCATTTTTTGGAACCCCCAGTGTTTTATAATAATCTACAAAATCCATTTTCTTATTTTAGCTTTTAAAATATTTTTATAAAATTAAGAGATATTAAAATAACAAAATGCTCATTTTGAAATGATGCTCTTAATTTCAATTAAATCATCTATCAAAATTAATACCCCGATTCAAAACCCGGATGAAAGTATGAATGGGGTAAACTCTTTTTCAGCGAAATTTGGAAACTGATTTATGGTATTGCCAAATCCTGTTTACGGTGATTGTGAATCGGCCCTGTATCAATTTAATTATTGATTACGCTTGAAAAAAGGATTCAGCAAAAAAATCCAATTTGAATTTTATTGATGATAATGTTGATAGATGATCGCTTGCAAAAAGTAGACTCATTCTGAAACCCAGCGTTTGGCTGCTTCTAAATCATCCATCATAAATCCCTTGGTTTTTGGTGGAATCAGGTTGCCAAAAAAATCCGTAAAATCTTTTATGGTTTTGTTCTCTGTAACAATTGCCAGCTTGTTCCATTTTGACAAATATTTAAAACCTAAAACAACATCTTTAATCCAGGCGCCAATACTGTAATTATTCAAAGAAGTATTTAAGACCAGCAAATAACTGATCTTTCCAAAGTCTTTATCAATTTTATCTACTATTGGGTTGATGATTTTTATATAATCATCTTCGGTAATTGTTCCTGTAGCATTAAAGGCTGCAACATGTGGGGGAAGGCCATGAATAATTTCAATCATAAGAATTGATTTTAATTATTTGAAAAAGGAAATAATGATCTGTATAAAGTTAAAAAGAACAAAGATTAAATGGCAGATTAATTATTGTGCATACAAATTTGAGCAGATAGAATTTGTTTTAGAAAAATAGGAGAAAATATCGGTTTGATACAATTTTTGATATTTTCCTTAAAAGAATGGTAAACCTTTTTTATAACAAATCTAAATTTACATCTTTGAAAATAATACATGACTTATTTAACCATTTGGATTATTTCATTTTTAGCTATAGCTGGTGTTATTATCCGGCCTTTCAAAATACCAGAAGCAATATGGGCTGTAGCCGGTGCAGTTCTTTTAATTATACTCAGGCTAATTTTACCTTCTGAAGGTGTAAAAGGTATCGCTAACGGTACTGATGTTTACTTGTTTTTAACCGGCATGATGCTGCTTGCCGAGACTGCACGGGAAGAAAAACTCTTTGACTGGCTGGCAGCACATGCTACCAAAATGGCCAAAGGATCGCCAAACAAACTTTTTCTTTTAATTTACCTGGTGGGAGTTGTTGTTACTGCCTTTTTATCCAATGATGCTACAGCTGTAGTGCTAACACCTGCTGTTGCGGCAGCGGCAAAAGCCGCAAAAGTAGAGAAACCACTTCCATATTTGTTGATCTGCGCATTCATTGCCAATGCCGCTTCTTTTGTTCTGCCCATTTCTAATCCTGCTAATCTGGTGATTTATGGTAGACACATGCCTCCCTTGCTACATTGGTTAACACTATATACTTTGCCATCAATTGTTGCGATAGTTGTGACTTTTGTAATGCTATATTTTACCCAGCGAAATGCGTTTAAGCATAAAATAGAAATGGAAATTACAATCCCCAAACTTTCACAAGGTGGCAAGACGGCTTTATTAGGTATTGCAGCAACTTCTGTCATTTTGCTTATTTCCTCGGCGATGGATATTCCGCTTGGTCTGCCTACGGCAATTACCGGCGTGCTCACTTCAGCGATTGTAATCATTCGTGCAAAAAAAAATCCATGGCTTGTGATAAAAGGAGTTTCATGGTCTGTTCTTCCTCTCGTTGCCGGACTATTTGTAATTGTTGAGGCACTCAATAAAACTGGGGTGATACAAATCCTCACAACTATCCTGAATCAAAACGCAGCACAATCAGTCACAAAAACAGTCTGGGGCAGCGGCTTCATTATCGCCTTTGCCAGTAACCTGATGAATAACCTGCCAGCGGGACTCATTGCAGGTAATGCGATGCAGGCAGGGCATATGCCTGAAATGGTAAGAAGCTCTATTCTTATTGGCGTTGATCTTGGCCCAAATCTTTCTATAACCGGCTCTCTTGCCACCATACTCTGGCTGGTGGCTTTGCGCCGTGAAGGACAAAACGTTAGTGCATGGACATTCCTGAAACTTGGTTTATTGATCATGACTATTGCACTTTTGTTCGCAATAGCATCTCTTTGGTTATAAAACAGATTATTATTTTACAGAGAATGCTAGTTTATTAGAAGGGGTTTAATGATTGGGTATAAGTAATGCAGGAAACCCTGGTTTCTCATTACTTGCAATGATGTACATCTTTTTCTCCATGCAGAATTAAAATGGGTTGATTTAATATAAATGCCATTTCTGATTGCTTTTAGATATGACGCAGCAAAAAAACTTCCCCGGTAAGGAGGAAGTTTTTTAATAATTTAAATCCTGGGGTTTCTGTGGTTTTTCAGGTTTAAATTTTTTGACCAACTAATGGCCGGTTTTCATTTGGATAATTTTTTTCTACAGGTATTGAATTAATAAAAATAAGAAGTTGATTGATATCGAATTTTGATTTGGTTTTTCCTGGATTGGGAAATGGTTCTTTTCAATGGATTTGGATTTTTGATTAATGTTTGTTGAACATCAATCAACTTCTGGAACAAAGATATTGTAGAGGAGAAGCCTGTACAAGAGCAGTACTGCTCAATTTTACGCCTGCTGTAATTACTGCTTTGATAGTAATTTAACGATGCCAAATGATAGTAAATCTACTTCTTGAACCAATCTGGATTTCATGACACTCCAAAGAACATTGGCTGAATTTTCATGAATTGCTATTGTGTTCCTCCTTTGATAAACCTTTAGTGGTAGTTACCGTTTAAGCTAATCTGCAAAGCTGAACGGTAATATAATATGTGATTAAAGAATTGCTAAAACAAAAAGACTCCTGCATAATTTTGCAGAAGTCTTTTAATGATTTAATCCTGGGGTTTTGGTTTTTCAGGTTTAAACTTTGGCGGTTATTTTCATAACCTTGGTTTTCATTGGGATAATTATTTTTCTAAGGCATTGAATTTAAAAAAAAAGAAGTTGACTGATATCGGATTATTGGTTTTTCCTGGATTGGGAAACGGTTCTTTTCAATGGATTTGGATTTTTGATTAATGTTTGTTGAACATCAATCAACTTCTGGTACAAAGATATAGAGCGACAGCACCCTGCACAAGAGCACTACTGCTTAATTTAACAACTACTATATTTACTGTCTTGATAGTAAATAAACGAATAGAATAAAGAGTAATACTACTATGTACCAGCCGGTATAAATACTTTTTTATAGCCGGAACCTTGGTTTTACAATTTGCGTATAATTGTTTTTGCAATGTATCTTTGAGAAATGGAAACAGTTCATCTATTCATTACAGGCAAAGTTCAAGGTGTTTTTTTTAGAGCGAAAGCAAAAGAGATTGCAGAGAAATATGAAATTACCGGTTGGATTAAAAATACATTAGATGAAAAAGTGGAAGCAATGATCTATGGCCAGTCTAATAAAGTGAATGAATTTATAGAGTGGTGCAGAACCGGCCCGGAAAGAGCAAATGTTGACGAAGTAATTATTTCTTATCTGCCCGAAATAAAATATAATAAGTTTGAGGTGATTGGCTAATCTCCGGAATAAAAAAAAGCGATCAATTAAAAAATTAATTTTAACGCGTTTCTATTTCTATATTGTGAACCTAAATTAAAAAAAACAATCCAATTCTTATTTATGAAAAAAAGATTTTTTGACATGAGAAAAATGCGCTTAACCTTTTTATTCGCATTTATATTTATTTCGTTTTTCTGTTCAGCACAGAAATATTATTTATTCACAGGAACATATACAAAATTTCCAGGAACAAACACGAATACCGGAAGTAAAGGTATTTACGTTTATAGTTTCAATGCTACAACAGGAAAAATGAAATGGATCAGCAATACAGACAGCACCTCTAATCCTTCATATCTTACAGTAAGCAGTAATCGTAATTATGTATATGCTGTAAATGAAACTAATGGAGCTAATCCTGGAAGAGTAAGCGCTTTTTCATTCAATAAAAAAAATGGCGCACTTCATTTGTTGAATACCCAATTTTCCGGCGGCGATGACCCCTGTTACGTAGCTACCAATGCCAGTGATAAATGGCTTACAGTAGCTAATTATACGAGCGGAAGTGCAGCCATATTCCCGATAAATAAAAATGGGTCATTGCAACCTTATGCTCAATTGATAAAAGATTCAGGCAGTAGCATAAATAAAGACAGGCAGGAAAGCGCACATGTGCATGAAACTGTTTTTTCTCAGGATAATGCATATTTGTTTACCCCTGATTTAGGGATGGATAAAGTAATGATTTATAAATTTAACCCTGCTGGCAAAAAACCACTCACGCCATCTAACCCACCTTATGTAAGTATCAAACCAGGGAGCGGGCCAAGGCACATTACATTTCATCCGAATAAAAAATTTGCATACCTGGTAAGTGAACTTGCAGGTTCTGTTACTGCTTTTAAATATAACAATGGCAAATTCTTTCAAATTCAAAGTATATCCGCACATCCTGAAGATTTTAAAGGAACTATTGGTAGTGCAGAAATTAATGTTTCTCCGGATGGAAAGTTTTTGTACGTATCTAACCGGGGTGACGAAAATACCATTACCATATTTTCAATTAATTCCATTACCGGTAAATTAAAATTAGTAGGGTACCAATCTACTTTGGGCAAAGCACCCCGTAATTTTATTATTGATCCTTCAGGAAATTTTTTATTGGTTGCCAACCAGGATACTGATAATATTATAATTTTTAAAAGAGATAAAAAAACAGGTTTATTAAAAGAAACCGGCGAACAGATTCATGTGCCAAAACCTGTTTGTTTGCAGTTGATTCCAATGAATTAAAAGGGTAGAGAATAGAAACAAAAGAAGAAGGAATGGCCAAGCCACGCTGAAACGGGCTTGGGGATAGTGTGATTCGGCAATGGATAATTTTAATTGCAAATTCCAGTTCTTTGCTGAACCAACATTGCTACGGATTTTTATGCGGCCATAATTTATATCTGCATTATAGTCTACCTTCTGCTTCTGTGCATTTCCTTCTTTCTGAAAATTAAATACAAAATCTAAAAAGTAATTAACACCGCAACGATTGCCAAGTAAATCCCTTATCCATAAAAAAATGATTTACTACTTGAATCAACATCGGGTACAATTCTGCTGATATGTTGCCGGCTGGTGAAATGGCCTAAAATAGGGAAGCATACACCACCAGCAACCACGTTAAGACCTCTACAGGTTTTATAACATTTTGCTGAAGAATACTTACTTATAATCTGAAAATTAACGGAACACATCGCACTCTTTATTGTTGGTGATGGCTCACTTCAAAGTTAATGGCACAATCACCATGGGCGGGATACAACAAATAAAGTATACAATCCGGCCAAGCAAAATTTATTTTTTACATTTAAATAATTTGCATGATAGTGACGATGATCCTTCTGCCATCACTACCTTTTCGAAGGTCGATGCCCGTTATGGCCAGGCTACTTTTGTGGATGGTAATCTTTGCTTATCCTAAACTTGCCGTTCTAAAGGAAATGTGCGCCCGTATTGGAATTGTTACCGGCAAAGGGCTAACAGGTATAATAAAAACACATTATCCAAAATGGGTATTATATCTTTTAATCATTTTAAGCTATCCGGGCTTCCATTTAAATATCGGCGCTGATATAGCGGCATTGGGAGAAGCAGGCAACTTATTGTTTCCGGCCTTGCCTGCATTATATTGTTGTATAGGATTCAATTTGCTTTTGTTTATATTAATAATCCTGCTACGTATAAAAAATTGGCTGCTGTTATGAAATTTCTCTGCCTCAGTCCACTGGTATTTGTTATTGTTCCCTTTCTTACCAAACAAAACCTCGGATTAATTATTCGGAGTACCCTTATTTAGTAAAACCCCCGGTTACTGGTAAATTTTATTTTCGGTTTTAGAATAATATTCTTCGGCTGCAAATAGCCATAGAATGTCTGCAACTTTTGATTTGTATATTACTTCTTTTTCAAGAAAATATTACATAATCAAAATAAGCAGTTTGGCAATCGGCTTCATTAAATCAGCATCCTTCAACCCTATGGCATTTTGAAACATAATAAATTACGTCCGCTTCTTTGCTATTAAATCTTTACTTTTCTACAAATGCTGTCAATGTGTATTATTCTATTCGGTTTTATTCATTAATTTTTATTCATTGCTCTGATTTTGTGAAATTCAACTAATATTTTTTTTAAAAAAACCTACTTAGGTTAGTGGGGTACAAGGTGAATAGTTGTTATCACGTGTTATAGAATGAGAAAGTTATTTTTTACTGACTTCTATTTAGAAAGTTTTTTTATTATTAAGATGAACTATTTTATTTATTTATAAAAAATAATTTTACATTTGATTAACAAACGATTGAGATGAGACAAATAGAATCAACTATAACTGACGATATATTATTGCTTCAAGAAGTTGAAGAGGGTAGTGAACAGGCCTTTAATATTTTGTTTGAAAAATATTGGGTAAAGGCATATTCTGATGCCTATAAAAGGTTAAAAAACCGGGATGATGCCAAAGATATAGTTCAGGAAATATTTACTCAGATTTGGATTAACAGGCAAACCCAAAAAATTCAAAATTTACCTGCCTATTTACATGTTGCTATTCGTAATAGGGTAATTAAATTTATAAGTAAACAAAAGCTGATCCATCCCTTTTTTAATATTTTAGATAATATTCCGGAAAAAAATTCTCAAGCCGACGCCCAATTGCTTTGGAAAGAATTTTTTAATTCTTATGAAGCCCTCCTGGTATCACTACCACCCAAAAGGCAAATTATTTTTCGACTTCGTTACCAGGAAGATTTATCTACAAAAGATATTTCCATGCAATTGGGTATTACCAGGAAAACCGTTCAAAACCAACTGGGTAAGGCCATAGAGTCTTTAAGAGTTGCCTTGCATATTATTACATTAACCGGGGTAATTCTGATAATAACAACCTCTTTACATTGATGTTCCTGTAATTCGGCTCATTCTTATTGATTGATAAGTATGTAATGCACGATATGCCATCAGGTTTGTACTAGCTCCCTGACAAGAGGCATTGGAGCGGGAAGATTAAAGTGGAAATAAGTACCATAATTTAGAACGGGAAAGAATTTTTTTATTAGAATATCCAGACAGGATGGGACATTTGTATATTTTCCGGTCATTAGTGTGAAGGTTCAAATAGCACTGATAATTGTTTCCTTATCGTTTTAGTTTCATGTGAAATAGTGTTTTTACTTTAAAATTAATATCCTTCAAGGATCTGAATTTTTTTTTCATAAGCAAGCCGATAGAGGTTGTTTAACGGGTCCTTTTTTTAAGGGACCCTCATTTTTTATTCATGAATTTAATATGATGTAAAACTTTATAGCAGATCATGAAAGTTTTATTAGAGATTATTTCAGAGAAATTAACCGCTAAAGATTGAATGATAAAACTTTTACTATTATCTGTAAATCTTGATAACAAAGAGTTTTCGTGTTACGCAAGTCTTTCTACATCTTTCTGAGCGTTCTTATATTATTTTTCTTAGAAAAATATTTATTCAGAGTGGGATTTTCTTATCTTTTTGGGTCATACCTCTGAGCAAATAGCATAAAGCAAATAAATGGACAAACATTATTTTATAAAATTGTTGCATAAATACCAACAAGGGGATGTAACAAAAGAAGAGCAGCAATTTTTGGAAAGCTATTACAACCTGTTTCAAAATGAACCGGATGTTTTGGATATGCTAAGCATTGAAGAAAAAAATGAATTTAAAAATGAAATAAAAGGAAATATTTGGAATAATATTTCTAAGGAGGAACAGTCATCCGCCAAAATAAGATTTATAAATAAAAGAATTATTAAGGTGGCCGCCGCTGCTATTTTTATAGGGATTATAAGTAGCCTTTTCTTTTTTTATAATTTATCATTAAAGAAACAGGGTATTGCAAGC
>DATCMY010000265.1:0-2571 GCA_036565505.1 Hanamia sp. | reverse complement strand
ATATAGCCGTCAGCCCAACGCATGGGAATTAAACATTCAAAATTATAATGGTGGCTCATGGAATAACTATGGCGAATTAAAAACATACGTTCTGCAGTATCAAAGTTCCATGAGTAACCAGGGGCTTAGCATTAGTACAAGTCTCCTTCCTGGCGGTAACATTGCAGTATTTTTTGTTCAGGGCGGAAAGTCAATTGCGGTAGATCTTATTGCCCAAGATGGGGGCACTTTAATAGCAGCAGGAGCCGGCAACATTGCCTTAAACAGCGGGGCTAACTTTCTTTCCAAAGTCGGTATAACTGTAAAATCTGACCTTGCCGGGGTATATTTTGGCAGTAAATATGCAGTTCAATCAACCGGTACTAAAGTTATTCCTGTATCTGGTAAAGGAGCATTAATTATACGATAATAATCAATCTTTACATTAGGCCCAACTTAACGATGACTGGGCTTTATTTAAGATTGTCTGAACCTTGATTTAGGGAGATTAAAAAAGAATTATCTGAAAATGTAGATAATCCACTTAATCTATTTATCTTCCCAAATCATGGGTCAGACACATAAAAAAATAATGCAAATGATATATTGTTTCAGGCTATTGCCTAACTTAAATTTATTTTTTATTTAATACTATAAACATTGTATAGTAAAAATATTCATACAAAATTTATAAAGGTTTCACTATTCGCCTTCTTATTTATTTTTAATACTGCTATTTTATTGGGGCAGCAAAACGGGGATAAAGTACAGTTTACTGCTGTGGATGGAAAGGTATATACAGGAACAATAACTGATACAGACAATAGCAGATACAAAATAAAATATGATGGCTTTGATTTTGAATCATGGCTGGCAAATAATCAATTTACTGTTGTTAGTACCAATACACCAACCTATACTTCTCCTTCTCAAACAAATAATCTTATTGGATCAAAAGTTTCCTTTTTAGGTACAGATGGAAAAACTTATACAGGTATTATAAATGATAGCCAAGGCGATAAATACAAAATAAAATACGATGGCTTTGATTTTGAAGCATGGGTAGTAAGAGAGCAATTTACACTTGTTAGTAATAACACTTCCACCACATACACACCGGTAATTTCTCAACAAAATAATTCTCATCCTGATTTAGGTAATCAACCATCTGGCCTGGCTCTCAGAAGAATTTTTGATTTTGGGAAAAGCCTTGGCTGGGCAACACAAGTACAGGAAAATTTATATAGTCAATACATAACATCCCTTTCAGAAACGGATAAGAACAGGCTGTTAAGTTTTATTTTGAAAGCTAAAACATCATCAGCGCAATTCTTTGTATTAAAGTCATGGCTTTGCAAAGACCCTATTGCTATGTTACAAAAATTTATAGATGAACTGAATGCTTATCCCGAAAGTTATCAGCAGGAAAAATGTCTTATTACAAGTCATCGCTCTGTTATTCAGCAATGGCAAAATACCTGGGCCGTTACAACAGTAGAAGCTTTTCTTGCAGACCTGTGCCCAAGATATTCATGGGATCTTAAGCAAATAGATCATTTTGATGTAGTTGCAAATGATCCCAATAATGCAAATGCACAGGAGCAAAAAATATTACTTGAAAAATATGGAGCTCCTGCAGCTGTACGTGGAGATAATTCAGCAAAAGTGATTCCCATAAATGGGGCATTAGATGATTTTGTAGGTCCTTTATTAGGAGTGCACTTTTATACTCAACAAGTAAATGAATCATTGCCTGCGGTGTTTTCCAAAATAAGAAGTCAGTTGGATAAAGGATTAGATGTTCCATTGCTTGTAGGATTTATGGGCACACAGGCAAGACACTTTTTACTCACCCTGAAATACAGGAATACAGGGAATGGATATGAATATCTTATTTATGATCCATGGGATGGAGTATGCGATTATGTTAAGGAATCGGGCATTCTTCAAAACTCATTTTCTCCTCTTCTTTCGGCATTTAAAATAAGTGTGGATTATTATTATCCTACCAATTGATAAGGCTAATTTTTTTTAACAGGATCTCTATTATAAATTTTAAAACTACTATTATGAAACAAAAAAATTTCTTATTTGCTATTTTATTTTCTCTTGGTGTAACTGGGTTACATGCACAAAAACCTAAAGGTGACCCCTGGATCTTTCAGGCATACCAGGAATTATATTACCGGCAGCCTAATGCATGGGAGTTAAACATTAGAAATTATGGTGATGGCTCATGGAAAAATTATGGCGAATTAAAATCTTATATTCAGCAATATCAAAACTCACAAAAATTTCAAGGGCTTAGCGTTAGAACCATAAATCTTTCTAACGGTCAGGTTGCGGCACTTTTTAATAAGGATGGCAGAGCAGTTGCCGTTGACTTAATTACTAATGATGGTGGAAGTATAGTAGCATCAGGTGCAGGAAATATTGTTGCATCAGGTGCAGGAAATATTGTAACGAATGCTTCGGGAAATATAACTGGTTTGTTAGGCGTATATTTTGGTCCTTCTTCTACCAAAGTAGTTGTTAGTGGTCCTGGTGCAGGGGTTTATAAAACATCCGGTAGCGGGGCATTAATTATTAAAT
>DATCMY010000264.1:0-22984 GCA_036565505.1 Hanamia sp. | reverse complement strand
ACGTAACTCAATTTCATTTAAGTGACGAGATACAGGCAAAATCGGAAGAATTATCCAAATTTTTCAAACAAAAAGTGAATCCGGGATTTGAGGTATTTACCATAAAATCAAACCATAACTTACACGATGAAAATGAATGGAACTTTGTACGTAAAGATGGTACCCATTTCCCGGTATCATTAAATATAACCGCAATGGGGGATTCCAAAAATTCGATTACAGGGTATTTAGGTGTGGCCATAGATATAACAGACCTGAAAAATCACCAAAAAAGATTACAGGAAGCATTGGTCAAAGAAAAAGAATTAGGCGATTTAAAATCAAGGTTTGTCACCATGGCATCGCATGAATTCCGCACGCCATTAAGTACCATTCTTTCGTCCAGTTTTATTTTGGAACAATACAACCCGGAGGATGAGGAAAAAGAAAAAAGAAATAAACACCTGCACCGTATTAAAGGTTCGGTAGCGGGAATGAAAAATATTTTGGAAGATTTTCTATCACTGGAAAAATTAGAAGAAGATGCTATCTATGCAAAAATGAATGAAGTTTCCTTGCATGATTTTCTGAAAGAAATTGAAAATACCATTGATGATTTGCAGCAGGATGCAAAACCAGGGCAGGTAATTAAATTCAGCAACAATTTAACTGAGCCGGTAAAAATTGATTTGTTTTTGCTGCGAAATATTTTGATCAATTTACTTTCCAACGCCATAAAATTTTCACCCCAAAATTCGATTATTCATGTAGGTGTCACCAGCAGAGAGAAGGATATATGCATTTTTGTAAAAGATAATGGCATTGGTATTTCAGAAGAAGATCAGCAACATTTATTTAGACGTTTTTTCCGGGGTAAAAATGCAGGCGCTATACAGGGAACGGGCCTTGGCCTTCATATAGTTTCCAGGTATTTAAAACTTATGAATGGAAATATTGAAATTGAGAGCAAACTGAACAGGGGAACAACTTTCACTATCAGCATTCCTAAATAGGGAATTTAATTCCTTAAATATCAATCATGAAAAAGATATTATTAATAGAAGACAATGATGAGGTAAGGGAAAATACGGCAGAAATACTTGAGATCTCCAATTATAAAGTATTTGCAGCGGCTAATGGTAAAATCGGTGTAGAATTGGCACTCAAAGAACTTCCGGATTTGATCATTTGTGATATTATGATGCCTGTGATGGATGGATATGATGTAATAAAATTATTACAAAAACATAAAAAGACTGAAAATATTCCATTCATTTTTCTTACCGCAAAATCAGAAAAAGCCGATATTAGAAAAGGGATGAAAATGGGTGCAGATGATTATTTAACCAAACCATTTGACGGAAAAGAATTGCTGAACGCAGTGAAAATTCATTTAACAAAAACGGGTTCTTAATGATGGAATTCCATGATACCAGGCAACCTGATTTTGCCAAAATTAGTTTTGACGATACCAAATAAAAAATACGGAGTCTACCCTAAGTTGATTCAGCTCCGCATCTATTTTTGCCTGATTAAAATAGTATTTTTAATTTTTAATATTGTTAGTTTATAAGCCACTCATACCCATTCCCTCGTATCTAATTCCTCTTCTCCCGAGTTTACAGAATTATAAGTGCTTAATTCTTCTCCCTGGTTATTTTGCATTTCCAGCGTCCAGTCATCAGTTAATGATGTTTCAATCCAGATGTTACCGGATTTTCGTGAAACTTGTAAGGCTATCCCAAACTTGTTAAAAAAATCCATTTCAAGTTCAGCAACTGTAAGGTATTTGCTAATGTCTATACTTTCAGCCTTTACAAATTTTCCTTCCTCACTGATTTTATTTTTAGGATCAATTTTGTCTTTTCTTTGTGACAGTTGGTTTTCAGCATGCGGCTTTTTAAAAAAATCGATTCTTAAGAATGGATATACTTTTGAAAACTCCTTCTGTACATCTTCAATCTGGGTGCCACTATTAATTTGTAGTTTCATATTTTTAATATTTAGGTAGCAGTTTTTTTTTATACTAATTAAAATATATTTGATTATGTAACCCTACTGTCCATCACAGCAGGGTTGGTTGTGCTGCGGGTAATTGTCATTTACTTTACGGCAATTTTTTGCGGAGCCAGCTTTTTGGCTTCTTCAGATTTGGGCATTGTAAGTTTCAAAACCCCATCTTCATACTTAGCATCAATCTTGTCTACTATTACTCCATCGGGCAAAGTAAAACTCCTGCTGAAAGATGAATAGTTGTACTCTTTGCAGTAATACTTTTCTTCTTTCTTTTCTTTTTCTTCTTCTTTTTCAGAACTGATTGTAAGGATGTCGCCATCAATATCAATCTGAAAGTCATCTTTTTTAAGACCAGGTGCAGCCAGGGAAACCATAAAATTATCTTTGTTTTCCTCAATGTTTACTGCCGGCACTTTTAATACATTGCCAAATAATTCATCTTTGGAGCCGCTAAACCATTCGTTCCATGGTTTAAAAAATTCATTGAAAACAGATGGTACAAGATCGCTGCGTTTTGCTAATGTTTTTGTTGGCATAAAAACCTCCTTTTTTAAAAAATTAAAAAATTATTTATGACAAATTTATTTGGAATACTATCTCTAAAAGAGGATTTTGGTCATGCAAATGGATGAATTTGGTCAGTAAATGATAAGGAGAAATACCACTCATTTTCAATAATAAATTTCTATTACATTTTTAGTAAAATATTAAAATAAAATATTACCTGCCGGTTATATCTTTATTAACCCTGCTTATTTCAAATGAAAAAATTGCCAGGAAAAACCCATGTACTATAAACATAATACCTATGATGCCTACAATAGTGAGCGCAGCAATAATGGGATGTAAAAGTATAAGAATGCCAATGAGGATACTGAATAAACCTGCAATAAGTGCGACTGACCAGAACCTATAATCATTTCGTTTATAAAACAGGGATTGAATGATCCAGAATATACCGGTGAATACGCCATAAAGTGCAAATACATAGGGAAGCGTGATAGCAGTTAATCCTATATTCAACAGTAAAATGATGGCTACAATAATATCCAGAAAACCTTCTCCCATTTGCCACAACCAACCCATGTGTGTTTTCCTGGTAATGATGGCAAAAATAGTGAGCATAATGCCTGAAATAAATAATGAAATACTACCATAAACAATAAGCCCAAGCATACCGCTAATAGGATATTTAAAAATATAAAACCCAAGAAAAATGAAAATGATTCCTTTTATTGTAATTAACCACCAATTTTTTGATCGTATCATTTTATTAATATTTATTTCAGCGTTTTACCGGTAGTGTAATCAGCGGAATGGTGGAATGTAAAGCCATTTTTTTAGTAATACTTTTTTGTAAAATCCTGTCGGGTATATTTTTGGGATAGGGAATCATTGCAATTAAATCTACTTCACTTTTACTGCTGTATTTATCGATTGCCATTTCAAAATCATTCTCTTCTAATAAGTCACCTTTAAAATTATTACCAGGATATGTTTTCTTTAAAAATTCCAAATAATGGTTTAGCTCCATTGTATAGTTTTTGTACATTTCCTCAACGGCCTCATTTGCATTCATCAAAACTACCACATCAATAGTTGCCGAAAAATATTTTGCAAGAGCTACCACCGGATTTAAAAGTTCTTTGTCTTCTTCAAAATGATTGGTGGCCAGTAAAATTGTCTTTGGTTCCACCATTTCAAAGGCCGCAGGTACTGTCAGCACAGGTATTTTAGATTTGCTAATGGTTCCCGCAGCAATGCTGCCCATAATAATTTCATACAGCCCGGTCGCTCCGGTAGTACCCATTACAATCAGATCCACTTTATTATCTTCGATAAAATCAAGAATTGAATTGATAATGGGGCCTCTTGCCAATTCAGTTTCTATTTTTATTCCGGGATAGTTTTCACTTATTATTTTTTGGGAAATGCTGAGTTGATTTAATCTTTCATTTACAATTTTATCCATGAATAAATTCGACTGTGTTAAAGAGTCAATCACAGTATCTATTGCAGGCTCTATTACGTGTAATAAATAGACAGTAGCGCCACATTTTTGAGCAATTTCCGATGCATAGGTTTCCGCTTTCATGGCATTTGTAGAGAAGTCTGTGGGAACCAAAATTCGTTGCATGTTAAATTATTTATGACAGAAAAAATAATATTTTAAACCCGGCATCAGGCAATCCGATCAACTATTTTAATTCAATAGGTAATGCAAACAGAAATACAAAATCAAACAAAGAATAAGTTACTACTTATTTTGCAATACCAATAATGGAATATTTATTTGATAGCTCATTTTTGTAGTATGAATATTGCCAAAAATTCTTTCAATATATGAATGCTTGTGAGCCACCATTGCCAAAATATCTGAAGGATTGTTCTCCAGGAACTTGTTGAGACCTTTCTCAATATTATCCTCTTCAATTGTATAAAATTTATGATTTAAGTCTGAGAAAGCAACATCAGTTTTCGTTTTGCCAATTTCATTACCAGGGGTCAATACTAATTCCTTTTTTTGCACATTGACTATTTGAATTTCAGAATTATATCTTTTTGCCAGTTCATGCAGCAGGCTATATCTTTTCAATTCTGTTTGAGCATCAAAATCGGAGGCAAGAGTGATCTTATTCATTGAGTGGTAAACAGCATTTTCAGGTATTACCATTACTGGTACCGATGTTCTACGGATTATCGTAGTGGTAGTACTTCCGAAGGTATGGCTGCTTTTTCCTTTTCCTTTCATGCCCATTACAATTACATCCACATTATTCTCTAAGGCCATTTCTTTAATGATATCTAAAGCAAAGCCTTCCCTCACCAATTTTTTAATCTTACTATTTTTTTCTTTAATAAGCGTTTCAATTTCCTGCTCCATTTTTTCCTCATATCCTTCTATCAGTTCAGCATTCGAAACAAGTAATGCCGATGCAGATATTTCATCAATAACAGGCGGAGGCATATATGCATATAAAAAAATCAAATTAGCATCAAATACCCCGGCCAATGAAATGGCATATTTCCCGGCATTGTGAGATGCGTTTGAAAAATCTATTGGGACAAGTATATTTTTCATCTGAAAAATTTTGAGTTGTTTAAATTTTGAAACTTAAAAATAATTGATTCTTAGTATCCGGATTATGATTTTCATTACCTGCATCAATGACCAAAATCACAGTAAAAGAAATTAACTTTCATTTAGATGATTTGATAATCGCAAATAGTTTTTCCACATCTTCGAGTTTACATAATTGTGTGCCGGCATTCATTGTGGCGGCAGTACCGCAGGCTACTCCATATTGTACAGCTTCTAATAGAGTTTTCTGCCTTGATAAACTTAGAATCATACCTGCAACCATACTATCTCCCGCGCCTACAGTGCTATTCTTTTTTACCGGCGGAGTAATTATTTGATGTACTTCATTTTTGGTTATGAGCAAGGCTCCTGCCGCGCCCATTGAAACAACGATCACTTCGCATTTTCCTTTATTAATCAAATCCCTTGCCACATCAACTACTTCCTCATTACCCTTCAACTCCTCTTTGCCTGCCAAAGAACTTAACTCACCCAGGTTTGGTTTTAGTAAATAAACCCCTTCATTTACTGCGTATTTCAACGCATCGCCGGAAGTGTCAACAATAAACTTTGCTTTTTTCGTTTTAGCGATATCCGCTATTCTTGCAAAAATATCGGTCGGAACTCCAGCGGGCAAACTTCCGCTGGCTACGATGTATTCGGCATCAGTAATTTTTTCAATTAATTCAAGGCATTGCTTCCATTCATTTTCCTCAATCACCGGGCCGGGCATACCAAAGCGGTATTGCAGGTTGGCAGAAGTATCCAGAACTATAAGGTTTTCACGCGAATGTTGCTTAGTCTCAATTACGATAGAATTTATTTCATCCTGATCAAGTAATTGATTTAAAAATTTTCCTGAATATCCGCCGACAAAATATATGGCGGTTGCATTTCCTCCTAACTTTTTTATGGCCCTTGCAACATTGATACCACCGCCACCCGGTTCAAAAACCGGGGGAGTGCATTTTAATTTTTTTTCAGGAATTAATGCATTGATGGAAGTACTTTTATCAATCGCTGGATTAAATGTAATGGTTACAATTGAAGGCATATTTGAGTTGATAATATGATTTAATTTAAATGATTCATTTATACTTCCATACCCATGTGGGCAGTATGTAAAGCTTCTTCAGCAAGATTAATATTTTCAATTCCTTTAAGAATAGCATCGGGATTAAATGAAACACTGTCGATACCTTTATCTACTAAAAATTGCGCGAATTCCGGAAAATCGCTTGGAGCCTGGCCACATAATCCGATTTTTGCTCCGGCACTTTTCGCTTTATAAATCATGGAAGCTATTTGTTGTTTTACACCGTCATTTTGCTCGCTAAAAAGATCGGCAACAATCGCTGAATCCCTGTCAATTCCCAATATAAGTTGGGTTAAATCATTGGAGCCAATAGAGAAACCATCAAATATTTCTGCAAATTGCTCCGCTAAAAATACATTGTTTGGAATTTCTGCCATTACATAAATTTCCAGTTTATTAAATCCTTGTTTTAATCCAAAACCCTTCATCACGTTTATTACTTTTTTCCCTTCTTCCACGGTTCTGCAAAATGGTATCATCACTTTTACATTGGTTAATCCCATTTCATCTCTCACGATCCGGATGGCTTCGCATTCCAGCCGGAAACCGTCTTTATACCGGTCGTTATAATACCGGGATGCACCACGGAAACCCAGCATGGGATTTTCTTCTACGGGTTCAAAATCTTTTCCGCCCACAAGGTTGGCATATTCATTTGTTTTAAAATCGCTCATACGCACGATTACTTCTTTTGGATAAAATGCGGCAGCAGTAGTTGCTACAGCCTGCGCAAGTTTTTCAGTAAAATATTTTTCCTTGTCGGGATAATGATGGGTGATTTCTTCAATTTTTCGTTTTATCGTTTCATCTTTCAGTTCGTCGAATTTGATCAAAGCCATTGGATGAATTTGAATAGCATTGGTGATGATAAATTCCAAACGCATTAAGCCAATACCATCGTTTGGATAAAAAGATAATTTGAATGCTTTTTCCGGATCACCTACAATCATCATCACCTTTGTATGTTCGGGTAATTGAATATGGCTAAAATCTAATTCCTTAGATTCGAATTTTAACTGCCCTCTATACACGAAGCCGGTTTTCCCTTCGCTACAGGAAACTGTAATTACTTCGCCATCTTTTATTTTTGTTGTCGCATCTTCACAACCCACAATTGCCGGCACGCCTATTTCTCTTGCTACAATGGATGCATGGCTGGTACGGCCACCTTTATTTGTAATAATGGCTATAGCATTTTTCAAAATGGGATCCCAATCGGGACTGGTTAAATCAGTAACAACAATTTCTCCGGCCTTTAATTTATCAGCATCAGCAGGTGATTGTAATATCCTGGCAATACCGGTGGTTATTTTGTTGCCAACCGCCTGGCCAGATGAAAGCCGTTCTCCTTTTTCCAGCAATTTATATTCCTTTACCAGCAAAGGATTCTTTTGCGAATGAACTGTTTCTGGCCGTGCCTGAATGATAAAAATTTCATTGGTGATACCATCTTTGGCCCATTCAATATCCATTGGTTTTTTGTAATGCTGTTCAATAATTAATGCCCATTTACTAAGAAGGATAATTTCTTCATCAGTTAATACAAACTGTTCTTGCTTTTCCACAGGCGTATCAATATTTACTACGGTATCTTTTTCATCGCTGGAATAAATCATGGTCTTGCTTTTATCGCCCAGTTTTTTTTGAAGGATCGCTTTTTGACCTTTCAATAATGTGGGTTTGAAAATTAAAAACTGATCAGGATTCACTGTTCCCTGTACCATGTTTTCGCCCAATCCCCATACTCCACTTATATCAATAACATCTTTAAACCCTGATTCGGGCTCAAGAGTGAAACATACGCCTGAACTGGCTTTATCGCTTCGTACCATTTTTTGAATGCCCACGGACAGCGCTACTTTTTCATGTGCAAAATTATTGTCTTCCCGGTACTTGATGGCCCTGTCGGTGTACAATGACGCATAGCATTTTTGTACTGCAAAAATTAAATCCTCTTCACCTTTTACATTCAAATAAGATTCATGCTGTCCGGCAAAACTTGCCTGGGGTAAATCTTCTGCTGTGGCACTACTGCGCACTGCTACTTCAAAATAATGATTTTTACATAATTCCTTATAAGCCATCTTTATGGCATTGGTTAGATTTTCAGGCAACTGTGCATTCAAAATCAGTTTTCTTGCCTGTGAACCAATTGTTTTAAGGTTGCTGAAATTTTTCCTGTCTAAATTATCCAACAATTTTTTAAGTATATCATTTATGGAATTATATTCTAAAAAATAGCGGAATGCATAAGCGGTAGTTGCAAAACCATCCGGTACTAAAATTCCTTTGGATGAAAGCTGGGTAAACATTTCGCCAAGCGAAGCGTTTTTGCCACCTACTGAATCTACATCGGTAATTCGGATTTGATCAAACTTCTTTATTAACAATGACATAATTATTTTTTGCATCAAATCTCTGAAAATAACAACCCCTTATGAATGACCTATGTCATTGACCTCTATGATTGGTGTCATTTACAGGTTGTATTAAAGACTGTTTTAAATTAAAAACAACCATTGGAAAAACAACAAAATTTAATGGGAAAAATGAAAATAATCAGGCCAGCATTTCTAATAATTGAGCTTTATGTTTTATGGCAGCCTTGTACCCGATTTCAAAAATTTTATCTGCTTGTTTTACATCAAACATGCCAAATGAATGTAAATCCGGTTCGATGAACAGATCACATTGCTTTGATTTTAAGTAAACGGAACTGGCAATAGAAATGTGAAAACATCTTTCTGTGATAGCCAGCTTTGACAATTTTGTAGGGGTACTGATTAACTCTTTCATTTTATTTACATGCATGCAGATAATAGAATCGCAAAAACCAATTAACGGCTCAACCGGTAAATTATTAAGCAAACCGCCATCGACCAATAACTTGTTTTCATGCACTACCGGCCTGAATAATACAGGAACCGAGGCAGAAGCAATCACCCATTTTATCAACTCTCCCTCAGAAAAGAAAATGGTTTTATTATCGGTAAAATCAGTGGCATTTATAAAAAGAGGTATTTTTAAAGATTCAAATGAATCGTGGGCAATATGTTCCATTAATAATTTCCTGATAGGCTCCATAGAAAATAGCCCTTCCTGTCTCCATAATATATTAGAAAATGAGAAAAAGGAATTCCCTTTTGAGAGTTCAAGAATTTCATCAGGCTTTTTACCTGATGTATATAGCGCTCCAAAAATAGCGCCAGCGCTTACTGCTGAAATGGCAGAAGGTTTTATGTCCAGTTCATCCAACACCTTTAACAATCCAAGATGAGCAAAGCCCCGGGCACCTCCCCCACTCAATACCAAATCAATTTTTTTCATATTTTTTTATAAAAAGCTGAAATTTAATTAAGGACAACATTTTCTATTTATAATTTTTTGTACCAATAATCATTGAAACCCATTATTGAAAATTATAAATATTCTTTTTACTTTTTTTTCAAAAAATTATTTTTTCTGCGCTTTATATATTTATAAAATTCTACCCAAATAACAGAGAAAAAACCGGCAACAAGAGAAATCAGCAATTGATGGAACTGTGGTTGCTGGAATTTGAAAAAATGAATTAATGCCGGAACATATAGCATCAAAGCAAGCAATAAAACAGTGACAACCACAATGCCTATTAATAAATTATTCTTATACCGCAGGGTGGTAAATATTGAATAATAAAATGAACGGTTTATCAATGAAAGAAAAATATTAGCCATCAGCAAAGTGGTAAAAACCATCGTTCTTGTCAGTTCTTCATTATACCCTTGTGATACCGCATATTGATAGATACCCAATGTGCCTGCGGTTATCATAATTCCCTGCCAAATGCTGATGTTCAATTCTCTCCAGGAAAGAAATGTATTGGTAAAGGGACGCGGATTTTGCTGCATCAGGTTGGCTTCTATCGGTTCATTTTCATAAATAATAGAACAGGTAGGCCCCATAATCAGTTCAAGAAAAATAACATGTACCGGGGTAAAAATGGCCGGGTAAATCCACCCTAAAACCAATGGAATAAAAACAGTAAGGATAATAGGAATATGAATGGAAATAATATATTGAATCGCTTTTTTAAGATTACTGTAAATTCTTCTGCCCATGGCTATGGCAACTACCATTTTTTCAAGGTCATCATCGGCCAATATCAATGAAGACGCGCTTTTGGCCATATCCGATCCTTTTTTACCCATCGCTATTCCAATGTGTGCCGCCTTTAAGGCAGGGCCGTCATTTACGCCATCACCGGTCATGGCTACTATCTGTTGTTGTTGTTTTAATGCATTGATAATTTTCAATTTTGCTTCCGGAAACATTCGCGTAAAAATATTGATCTGCATTACCTGTGCTTCCAGTTCTTCCTCAGGCATATTAATTAATTCCTGTCCGTCCAAAGCTTTATCAGCACCTTTGAAACCAACTTGTTTGGCGATGGTTTCTGTTGTTGCTTTATTATCCCCGGTAACAATTTTTATATTGATACCCGCATCATAAAATTGATTAAATACACCTGTAATATTCTTTTTAGGCGGATCGTAAAATGATACCAATCCAATAAATTGAAAATCAAAATCATCCTGTTCTTTGGGAAAATCATTTCCTTCAAAAGAAGCGGAAGCGACTGCTAAAACCCTATACCCCTCCAATGCCAGTTCGTTTATTTGTTGATCAATTTTTTTCTTTTGTTCTTCATTTAAACCGCAACAGGAAAAAAACCTTTCAGGGGCACCCTTTGCTGCTACAATCCTTTTATCATTTTTGCTTTCAAAAATATGTGTCATCATGGGAGGCTGTCCACCCAACGGATATTCATGAATCATTTTAAAATCGGTGCGCACATCTACTTGGCTGATTTTTTTATACACATCATGCAATACTACTTCCATAGGATCGAATGGCAGAGGCTCGCTTGCCCACATTGCCGTATTTATTAATTCTTCAACCGCTTCTTTATCTTCATTGACATTATCATATAAGCACCCGGTTTTATAAACATATAGTTTAGCGAGTTCCATTTTGTTTTCAGTGATCGTTCCCGTTTTGTCCACACAAATAACGGTGGCACTGCCTAAAGTTTCTACAGTTTTGGTTTGCTTTACTATAATTCCCAACTTCATTAATCGCCAGGCGCCTAATGCCATAAATGTTGTAAAGGCAACGGGTATCTCTTCGGGTAAAACAGACATTGCCAGGGTAAGCGCTTTCAATAAACTGTTGACAAAGTTTTTGGATTCTAAAAAATTATACGCCCACACGATTACAAAAACAACCAAACCAATAATGGCCATTTTCTTTACAAAATTTCTTATCTGTAATTGAAGCGGTGTTTTTTCTTCTTCTATATCTTTTAATGATGCTCCTATTTTGCCAAGTTCTGTCGCATCTCCCACTTTTTCTACCGTGGCTATAGCCATACCACTGCTTACTAATGTGCCGCTGAAAATTTTATTTTCTTCCTTAACCGTCTTTGCTACCGGAAAGGATTCCCCGGTAAGTATAGATTCGTTAACCGTAAAATCATTAGAATAAATGATGGTTGCATCGGCAGTAATCAAACTTCCTTCTTCTACAATGATGCAATCATTTACCACTACATCTCCACTGTTGATTTTAGCAATATTTCCATTCCTTACTACTTTGGTATGAGGTTGTGAGAGCGCTTTTAAAGCCGCTAATGCATTGCGGCTGCGGGAATCCTGGTACAAGGATATTGCAGAAACCAATACGATTGCCGACAACATGAATATGGCCTCTCCTGTGCTGCCAGAAATAAAATAAAGAATTCCAGCTGCCAATAATAAAATCAACATGGGTTCTTTTAGCGTATCAATTAATGCCGGTATGAAACCACTTTTTATTTGTTGATTCAGTTCATTGTTGCCGTGTTCTTTTCTGGAGATAATTACTTCTTCATCTGTTAGCCCTTTTGTATTAATAGGAAGTTCTGCCATTAGAATATTTATTATAAACCGATTTCCATTTTAATTTTTGATGAATTTTCTAAATGATAGCGCATCTTTCCCTGTGTCAATATCCTTTATTCGTTCGCCTCCTCCATCTTACAAGAAATCCTAAAACCGTTAATTTAAAAGCAGGTGGATAGGACTCTAAAATTGTTTAAATCTTTCGAAGCATGATTCTTCAAGCATTTCCCTGTCATCGGGATGCGCAATATTGATCAACGCTTTCGCACGCTGGCGCAGGTTTTTACCAAACAGATAGGCTACTCCGTATTCGGTAACTACATAATGCATGTGTGCCCTTGTAGTAACTACACCCGCCCCGGGTTTCAATGTGGGCACTATACGCGGTACGCCTTTGGCAGTGCGCGATGGGATGGCGATAATAGGTTTGCCTCCTTTACTTAATGAAGCGCCACGCATGAAATCCATTTGTCCACCCACACCGGAAAACTGGTAAGTGCCAATAGAATCAGCGCAAGCCTGCCCTGTAATGTCAATTTCGATGGCGCTGTTAATAGAGATCATTTTATCGTTACGGCGAATTACATGCGGATCGTTTACATAATCAATGTCGAGAAATGCAAATGCCGGGTTATCATTAATATAATCGTATAATTTTTTTGAACCCAATGCAAATGATGATACTGATTTGTTGGGATGAATATTTTTATACTTATTGTTGATCACATCCTTTTCAACCAGCTCAATAATTCCGTCGGAACACATTTCGGTATGCACGCCGAGATCTTTATGATTAAGCAGGCAGCGCAATACAGCATCGGGAATAGCGCCAATGCCCATTTGAATGGTACTTTTATCATCAATCATTTCTGCAACATATTCGCCGATCTTCAATTCGTTTGCACCTGCCTTTTCTCCGAAATTTGCTTCGTGTAAAGCATCTTCACAATATACCATAGAATGAAAGCGGCTGCTGTGGATAAGGCCATCGCCATGTGTTCTGGGTGCATTGGGGTTTACCTGTGCTATTAATATTTTAGCGGTATTAACCGCGCTGCGGGCAATATCAACAGAAACTCCTAAAGAGCAGTATCCATGCATATCCGGTGGCGATACCTGTACAATTGCCACATCAATAGGCAATATTTTTTGCTTAAAAAGTTCCGGTATTTCACTTAAAAAAACAGGGACATAATCTGCATATCCCTCTTTAACGGCATTGCGTAAACTGGCAGAAACAAACAGGGAATTAAAATGAAAATGACCTTTGAATTCAGGTTTATCAATATGTAAATCGCCGTAAACACTTATTGAAATAATTTCTACATTGTGTAAACGGGGCGCTTCCAGGGCCAGGTGCTTCAACAGGAAAGTAGGCGTATGTGCACTTCCATGGATATATACGCGTTGATTAGATTGAATTACTGATAATGCTTCCTTAGGGCTTACATAATGAACAGGTACTTTCATATTTAAAATTTTTACACAAAGATATTATTACATTAGATAGCAAAATATGATCTTCAGTTTACAATATATGATTTTAATCAGACCTGCTTAGGGAAACCTACAAGACCATGCACCTTATTTATTTAATTACAGAAATGTGATAGATTTTTCCTTTATGTGTTTCGAAAGAAATCAAATAACCATTTGATGTTTTTTGTGATGTTGTTATTATATCTGCAACCTTTACACGATTATTCGATCTTACTTTACACAGGCCTCCGTTTAAGGATTTAATTGATGCGCCTAGCAATTGGTGATTTTGCCAATTCATACTTACTTCAAAAGCTCCTCTTGCTTTCAATCCATTTACCTGCCCACTTTTCCATTCATCAGGAAGAGCGGGCAATAAATAAATATCTCCTGTCTGGCTTTGCAATAACATTTCTGCTATGCCTGCAGTACCGCCGAAGTTTCCATCAATCTGAAAAGGAGGATGCGCATCAAAAAGATTGGGATAAGTACCACCGCCACTTGCATAATTAGCTCCGGCTTCCCCGGTTAAATGCAATAAATCTCTCAATAAAGTATAAGCATGATTGCCATCAAGAAGCCTTGCCCAAAAATTAATCTTCCATGCTTTGCTCCAACCTGTTCCTTCATCACCCCGTATTTCAAGAGTCTTCTTAGCAGCCGCTGCTAATTCAGGTGTGGTTATAGGTGAAATCTGTTCGCCCGGATAAAGTCCAAAAAGATGTGAAACGTGCCGGTGATGCACTTCTACGTCATCCCAGTCTTTGTACCATTCATCTATATTTCCTCTTTTACCGATATGGAAAGGGTATAATTTCTTTTCTTTTTCAATCACGGTATCCCTAAAAGATTCATCAGCATTCAGTAGCTTGGATGCTATTATAAAATGCGAAAAAAGATCTCTAATAATAGACATATCCATGGTACTTGCTAATGCTATTGCGCCCTGGTTGCCTTTTTCATCTATAAACGAATTTTCAGGAGATCCCGATGGAGCAGTAACTAAATAACCATCCTTGTCCGGTATTAACCAACCCAAAGTAAAGGCGATGGCACCTTTCATTAAAGGATAGGCTGTATCTTTTAAAAACTTTTTATCACCGGTAAAAAGATAGTGCTCCCATAAATGCCTGCATAGCCAATTTGCACCCATAGCCCAGTTAGCCCATTTAGGATCTCCCTTACCCAGGTCGCCAACCGGGTTGGACAATGCCCAAATGTCAGAGTTATGATGTACTACCCAACCATCCAAATCATAAAATTCTTTTGCAGTTTTTTTTCCGGTAACAGCAAGGTTTTCTATCAGGCCAAAAAGAGGTTCATGCATTTCAGAGAGGTTAGTCACTTCTGCCGGCCAATAATTCATTTGCAGATTAATGTTAGTGGTATAATTAGAACTCCATGGTGGCCTTATGTTATTATTCCAGATGCCTTGCAGGTTTGCAGGAGTGCCGCCCGGCCTGGAACTTGAGATAAGAAGATAGCGTCCATATTGAAAATACAGTGCTTCTAATCCGGGATCGTGATTGCCGGAAGTATAAGCTGACAGACGCTTATCTGTTGGAAGTGATGCCCCGCTATTATGCTTATTATCTTTTAATGTAAGTGTTACCCTATTGAAGTATTGATGATAATCTGAAAGATGAATTGCCAGTAATTTATCATAGGATTTTAAAGCCGCCGCTTTAAGGTAATTTTGTGCAATTTTATTTTCATCCTTTCCATCAGAAACCGGGCACTTATCAAAACCATTAAAACTAGTTGCAGCCGATAATAAAAGAATTACTTCAGTAGCATTTTTAATAGTGATCCCTGAAGTATCGGTATAAATGCTGCCCCCTTGATTAACAGCTTTTGTCAATAACTCAAACCGCATACCCTTACAATTACTTACTGAATCATTATAGATAATCGGATCATGCTTGTAACTCGTATAATTTGGATCATCGTGCGCCGGGGCAACACCTTTCATTGCAAGTACATTTTTATCAACAACAGAATTTATATAGTGCAATGGGCTTCTTATTGATATTTTCATACTAAGTTGATTTGGCTTATCTGCCGTTAATCGAACTACAATAACCTGGTCGGGAGCAGAAGAAAAAACCTGGCGGGTATAATTTACTCCATCCATCTTAAACCGGGTTGTTGCAACAGCATCTTCAATATTCAAATCACGATAATAGTTTTGAGAAGTTGAAGTTTTGAATTCCTGTTTAATCATTAAATCACCCAAAGGCAAATAGCTTTCAGAATAAACACCCTGCATCTTTTTACATAAATCAGATGCCTTTTTATAATCGCCTTCAAATACCGCCTTCCTTATAAGTGGCAAATACTTTGGAGCATCGGGATTGACATTGTCAGTAACCGGTCCACCTGACCATAGCGTACTTTCATTTAACTGAAGAAGTTCGTCACTTTCTTTTCCGAAAATCATAGCGCCAAGCCTTCCATTTCCTATGGGAAGGGCCTCTGTCCATGTTTTGGCGGGTTGCTGATACCAAAGCTTCAAATCTTTTTGACCTATTCCTACCATGGGAATCATTAAAAACAGATTTAAAATTATTTTCTTCATTATGTTTATTTTGAAAAATCCAATACAAAAAGCGAATCACAAAAAGCATATTAATTCATAGCCCCATTATCATCATCATTTAAAAACTCTATCAACAAATTATCTGGATGTTTACAATCCTATTTTTTTGTGTTTATTTTTAGCAACACAGCCCCGTGAGCATTGATCATTTTTTTATATCCCTTTTTAAAACTACCCAAATCTTTTTTCTGCCAAAGGTCTCTAATTCCCACCTTTCCTTTTAGTCCAATAGAAGAAAAATCTATACTTACCTCATGAGCATCTTCTCCAATATTAAACAATGCTACATACAGATCTTTGGTACCTTGTTCATTGGAAATCCACACCATGCTGCCATCTTTTTTATAGAGCTGTCCTGGATTTTCTCCTTTTTGATTTACAGCCAGCACTTCATCATTGGTAAAAAGTTTTACTTCAATCTCCCTGTTCTCAGGAAGGTTGCCGCCAATCATTAAAGGGGAGCGATAAATGCTCCAGAAAGTCATGTGCGTGTAGAGTTCATCTTCAGTAAACCGGCTATAACGCTCAGGGCCTACTGGTCCCCTCTTTGAAAGTTTACCGATTTGCAGCATATCACAATCAAGCCAGTGACCGGGACCACCAATCCCTTCCCAGCTTTTAGCGTAATTGAACATGTGCAGGATCATTTCCCAGTTATCCCAAAAATCATCCGCCATACGCCACATATTGGCATGTTGCTTTACATGATCTGCCTGGGCTAAAGGGGTTTCTCCCGGCGAAATACTCAACACAATTGGCCGTCCACAATCTTGAATCGCTTTCGCATATCCTTCAATTTCTGCTGTATGATAAGGTCTGGAAATATCGTCTACTTTGATAAAATCAACATCCCATGATGCATATAATTTTAAAATGGAATTAAGGTATTCCTGTGCGCCCGGTTTCGTCATGTCCAATCCATACATGTGGTTCATCCATGGGCAAGTGGAAGATGTGTCTGCAATCATATCGGCAGTGATACCATTGGTTCCCATCACAGGTGATTTAGACCACACAGCCTGGCGAGGGATCCCACGCATTACATGAATACCAAACTTTAAGCCTAATGCATGTACATAATCACTCAAAGGCTTAAAACCTTTGCCTCCAAAAGAAGAAGGAAACTTATTGGGTTGCGGCATCAGTCTTCCCCATTTATCCATTGTTAGCCACGGTACATAAGACCCATCCTGCAATTGCTTTTGAAACGGGTTACCAATATTGCTTCCCGGAGGATTATCATAAGACCAAAGAAAATCTACAACTACATATTGCCATCCATATTGTTTTAAATTTTTAGCCATGTAATCCGCATTAGCCTTTACTTCATCTTCATGCACTGCGGAGCCAAAACTATTATAACTATTCCAGCCCATAGGTGGCGTTTGCGCTACCTGCGCACTGATAGCAGAGGAAATAAAAAATGCAAGTAGGAGAATTCCGATTCTTTTCATACTGAAATTATTTTTAAAACTATTTATACTTTCAAACATACTTAAAAGAAATGGGTAATTTGATTTCTGCCTGGTTCAAAAACAGCAATTATTTTGAATAAGATCCCCGTGGTTAAAGAACCTCTTCAACGAATGTTTCAATTTATTCAGCATCATTATCCATACCGGTAAAATGGATATTAATGTGATGAAAAGAAAAATGAAGAAAATGTATCCAACTCAGTAATCAATCCAATTCCACCACTGCTTTTATTACCCTTGATGAGGGGTGGAGCCATGTTTCAAAAACGTGTTTCAAGCCTTCAAATTTTACACGGTGCGTAATGTAGGTAGTAGGGTCAACCAAACCTTTTTTCATTGAATCAATTACATGAACAAAATCCTCCCTTGTTGCATTTCGGCTACTCATTAATGTTGACTCCCGTTTATGAAATTCAGGATGGCTGAAACTGATCGCTTCCTTCTGCAAGCCAATCAATACAAACCTTCCTCCATGAGCCAGGTATTGAAATGCATTATTAATTGCTTTCTGGCTGCCAGTTGCATCAATTATAACGCCAGGCATATCCCCATTTGTAATTTCTTTTAATCGGGAGAATGTATCTTCAGTTGAAGCATTGATCATATAATCCACTTTCAGCTTTTCTTTACAAAACTGTAAACGGTTTTCATTAATATCGAGTGCAATTACTTTAGCACCTGCAATCCTTGCAAACTCCATAGTGCCCAATCCAATTGGCCCGGCGCCGATCACCAATACAAATTCATCTTTTTGCACATTGGCACGGCGCACACCGTGTGCGCCAATAGACAGTGGCTCTACCAATGCCAACTCATCGTAACTCAATCCCTGGCTTTTAACTAATGAATAAGAGGGCACAGAAAGATATTCTGCCATTCCTCCATCAATATGAACACCGCATACTTTAATATCAATGCAGCAGTTGGGTTTGCCATTTCTGCAGGCAATACATTTACCACAATTAAAATAAGGAATAATGGTGAGGGGTTCACCAGGTAAAAATCCATCTGCTCCATCGGCTTCAATCAGATCAGCAGCCAGTTCATGCCCCAATATTCTTGGGTAAGTAAAAAAAGGTTGTGTGCCTTCATAAGCATGCAGATCGGTTCCACAAATTCCAATGCGTTTAATCTTTATTATAGCTTGCCCTGTTTGTAGTACCGGTTTCACTATATCTTTATATTCAAACGTTCCCGGCTTTGTACATAGTAATGCTTTCATTCCACCTGCTATTTTTTAAAAATGATTTTGTACACAACTGCATTTTCCGATGGATAGTTTTTTGATGGTTTTATGATCAGTGCATCTGCCTTTTGCGACCAGGACAGCTTCTCATTACTACCTACCAGGTCAATACTTTCAATGGTACCATTACCTGTTTTTGTGCCTAATGATTTTATAACCGTGTTGGTTAATGGCAAGCCCAGGGCAATCGCATATAATGCATCCTCTTTTGTTGTAAAACGTATATCCTTTGCTGTAAAAGGTTTTTTCTGATCAGCAAAGCTTCCGCTTGCAGATTCTGTAGGGCCTTCGCCGAATAGCTTCCATGGCCGTGTTCCATAAATGGCCTCCCCATTTATATCAAGCCACTTTCCGGTTCCTAATAAAGTTGCTGTCTCTTCATCCGTGATGGTACCATCAGATCGGGGCCCGATATTTAGTAAAAGGTTACCATTTTTACTTACAATATCAATAAGGTTTGTAATTACATATTGTGCATTTTTAAAAGTATTATCAGTAGTGTAACCCCATGATTTATTTCCTATAGCATCATCCGTTTGCCAGGGTAATTTACGTATTCCACTTAGTTTGCCACGTTCAATATCCAATACAGCAGTGCCATCGGGATAAGCATTATTTTTATAATTAAGAACAACTCCCTTATTCCATTCAAGGCCTTTATTATAATAAAAAGATGCGAAGGATTTTCTGTAGGGATCCATTGCGGGCTGCTCTATCCACCAGTCGAACCAAAATAATTGTGGATGATAATTATTAACCAGTTCTGTATTACGCAATAACCAGTCGTTCATAAATTCAGGAGAAGGGGTTTCATTTTCTTCCCTTGCAGGGCCATAAAAATCTTCATATTTCGGATCTAGTACATCCGATTCAAACCTACGTCCGCCATTCATAAAAAACCAATGTTCTATCCTGTGAGAAGACAATCCAAAAATTAGACCTTGTTTACGAACCTCTGCAGCCAGTTCACCAATCACATCCCGTTTTGGACCCATGTCATAAGCATTCCATTTAGATAACGCCGTTTTATACATGGCAAAACCATCGTGGTGTTCTGCTACCGGAACCACATATTTTGCACCTGCTTTTTTAAACAAGGCAACCCATTGTTGGGGATTAAATTTTTCTGCTTTAAACATCGGAATAAAATTTTTGTACCCAAATTTATTTTGTGGGCCATAAGTTTCTATATGGTGTTTAAATTCTTTAGTACCCTTTTGGTACATCAGGCGGGGATACCATTCGGAACCAAAGGCAGGAACTGAATATACTCCCCAATGGATAAAAATTCCAAACTTTGCATCCCTATACCAATCAGGTGTTTTGTATTGCTTTAATGATTCCCAGTTTGCCTGGTATCTTTCCTGCGCCTGTGTTTGGTGGCACATAGCAATAGATGAAAAGAAAAATAAAAAAAATAAAAAAGTTTTTTTCATGTTGTAAAGTTTTGATTTAACCAGGCGATTTGTTTTAAAAAAATGTATTAGCATTAAAAAGGCGAGAAACTTATTAGCCTCCGGATATATTTTAAAAAGTATTCTTTTATCTTCTGTCAAAATAATTTTCTAAATTTCGTTAAGTTCAAAAAAATTATTCAAGTAATCATAAAGAATAAAATCGAATTTGAATGTATCTTAAATTGTTTTCCCATTCAATTATTTTCGCATTCTCATCCTACTATTATTTAAAAATACATATATTTTCAAAGTGAACTTAAAATTGGGAATTGGTAAATTTATAAGTGGTCAAAATATTTTTTCTGGTCGCTAAAAATGACACGATTTAGGTTGGTCAGCTTTACCGGATTCTATATTGTGTTGTTGAATTATTTCTATCAATATTCATGGCCATCCAATCCCAAGGAATAGAATTAATTAATTTGTTCTTCAGAAATTATTTGCAAAGTTTTATTGTCTTTGGTGCCATTGAAAAACTTTTCTAAAACTGATTGAAAGACAGGATTACTATTATCTAATGAAGAAAATAACGTCATAGAGGATTTTAACTTTAAATCATCCGGACTGCCAAAAATTTTATTTGCGTCATTACTTTTAAGTTCAAGTAATTTATTACAAATCTCAATTAGCCTGTATCCTAAAATTGGATGCATTAAAAACTCTTCCGCTTCTTTAATGTTTTTGATTGCATAAAATTTTGAAGTTTCACTTAAGCCAAGCCCATGAATTTGAGGAAAAATATACCACATCCAATGCGATTGTTTTCTGCCATTCTTTATTTCTGATAATGCAATTTGGTAATCTGCTTCTTGTGCTTCAATAAATCTTTTCAAGTTGTTTTCTTTGGTCATTTTGTCTTTGTCTATCTTTTCAAGTTGAGTGCAAACTCAAATATAATCGAAGTATTCATAGAGCCGTGGAGGCTTTTTATGAGTTTAGTTTTATGAGTTTAAAGTTAATAGTTTTTAAAAGGAATAAACCTCTTTATTATTCTTTCCTGTTTTTTCCTAATTCATCCTTTTATTTTTGTAATTTTTGAAAAATTTGTAAACAAATAGTCCTTTTAAATCAATTTACCTCTTTAATAAATGTATATTTTTGTCGAATAATTTAAAATAAATTTTATGATGAGTCCAAATTGGCAGGGCGTTTACCCTGCATTGCTAACTCCGTTTAATGCTGATGATACAATCGATTTTGAAATGTTCAAAATAAACCTGAATGCCCAATTAGATGCTGGTATTGATGGTATAGTGATGGGAGGCTCATTAGGTGAGGCAAGTACCTTATTGAATAGCGAAAAATGCGAACTGCTGCGATTCAGCAAGCAGGCAATGAACAGACCCGTGCCGGCTATTGTAAATATTGCCGAACAATCTACCAGGTGCGCAATTGAAGCCGCACAAGATGCAGAAAAAAATGGTGCTGATGGTTTGATGCTGTTGCCTCCTATGAGATATAAAGCTGATGGAAGGGAAACAATTACTTATTTTAAAGTTATTGCTGCTGCTACTTCCTTACCCATTATGATCTATAATAATCCATACGACTATAAAATTGAAGTAACGTTGGATATGTTTGAAGAACTGGCAGGAATTCCTTCTATACAGGCTGTGAAAGAATCAACCAGGGATGTATCGAATGTAACACGTATGAATAATCGCTTTGGTGGCCGCTTTAAAATTCTTTGTGGGGTTGACACCCTTGCATTGGAAGAATTGGCATTGGGAGCGGATGGCTGGGTCGGAGGACTGGTAGACGCTTTCCCTGCAGAGACCGTAGCAATTTATCAACTGATGAAAGCAGGCAGGTACATTTAGGCATTAGCAATTTACCGTTGGTTCCTCCCGATATTAGAACTGGATATTCACCCAAAGTTGGTGCAATACATCAAACTGGCCGCTACTCAAACTGGTCTCAGTTCAGAATATGTAAGAGCACCAAGACTGCCACTGGAAGGCAAGGAAAGAATATCTGTATTAAAGATTATTGAAGATGGCCTGGCAACAAGGCCAGACCTGCCTGATTATTTACACCTCTTAAAAACACAACATGCTGAAAGGGTATAACCTGGTTGGACAGACAGAAAGCAAAGGCGGCGATCAATTATTACAGGTATTCAGCACTGTTAGCAAGGATGTTCTACCGGAAAATTTTTCGATAGCTACTACTCACGAAATTGATAATGCTGTTGCCAAAGCGGTAGCAGCTTTTGATGTATATAAAAATATTACCGGCGAAAATAAAGCCATCTTTTTAGACACTATTGCAGAAGAGATAATAGCACATCAGTTGGTGCAGAGGCCTTTAAGCGTTTTGTGCGGCCATTGAGTTTGCAGGATTGTCCCGTCGGTTTTTACTTGAAGTATTGAAAGATTCAAAAGTACAATTGCGCAAAACAACTCTGATTCAATTAAATGCTAAAGTTGGTACTATTCTTTATAAATGATTAGATCCTCAATATCGCAGGCTACCTGATAAAATAAGCCTCAATTCTGCACGCAGTGTGGAAAAGAGGCTTATAGTGTTTTCACCGAAAAAGGTGAACTTACGGTTGCAAAAAACATAAGACATGCAAGTTCAGATAAAGTCCACATTTTTCCAATCTTTTGGCGGAATTAATTTTATGGAATC
>DATCMY010000263.1:0-8767 GCA_036565505.1 Hanamia sp. | reverse complement strand
ATTGCATCTGCAGCATGTAAAAAAAGAGAAGGAGTCCCGGTACTATTCAGCGAGGCAACTATTTTCTGTGCTACAATTGCGCTTTTACCGATACCGCTTATTACAAACCTTCCATTGCAATTATAAATTAAGCTCACTGCTTTTTCGAAATCATCGTTAATGTAACTTACCAATTCTTTGATTGAATTGGCTTCGAGCTCAATGGTTCGTTTTGCAAGATCAATTATATTATTTTTCATTAAAGAAATGTATAAGATTTAAACGAAAAAACTCATTTAAAAACGTATTCAAAAATACACTAACTCATTAAAAAGAATGCAAACCTACTTTAAATGAATGGTAGAGCAAAGCAAAGGATTTTATTCACCTACCATAAAAACTTCGTACCTTAACCCAATCGATATTGATATAGAAAGGTTATAATGTTAAAAGACGTTTTAACAACCTGTTTTAAAATACAATTCAATTAACTTTGGAACCCTTTAGATATAAAAAAATATAAAGTGGAGTAGAAACGAAAAACCATGCCTACAACAAAAACAAAACCCAATAAAACGAAATCCTCTTTAAAGAGTAAAATAGAAAAACCAATAAACTCCGGATCACTTACTGAACATCTTCAGAAAAATTTTGGATTTAATGCATTTAAAGAACCGCAGGAAGAAATTATTAATAATCTTTTAGCTGGCAGAGACACTTTTGTTATTATGCCAACAGGTGGAGGCAAAAGCCTTTGTTATCAGCTTCCTGCCATTATCAGTGAGGGTTGCGCTATAATTGTATCGCCTCTTATTGCTTTAATGAAAAACCAGGTTGATCTTGTGCGTGGCTACAGCAGCACAGATAACATAGCTCATTTTTTAAATAGTACGCTTAACAAAGGGCAGCAAAAGGTTGTAAAGGACGACTTGCTTTCGGGACAAACCAAACTCCTTTATGTAGCCCCCGAAACCTTGACTAAGGAAGAGAATATAGATTTTTTTAAAGATTTGAAAATATCTTTTTTTGCGGTTGATGAAGCACATTGTATAAGTGAATGGGGGCACGATTTCAGGCCTGAATACAGGAGATTGCGTGAGATTATGGACCAGATCGATGAAAAAATCCCTGTTATAGCCTTAACAGCTACCGCAACTCCTAAAGTGCAAAGTGATATAGTTAAAAACCTTGGATTACGCGACCCTAAGATTTTTATTTCTTCTTTTAACCGGTCCAATCTTTATTATGAAGTAGTTCCTAAAGTTAAAAAGGAGCAGGCTGTAAAAAGTATTGTAAAATTTATATCTCAGAATAAAGGAAAAAGCGGAATTATTTATACGCTGAATAGAAAGACAACCGAAGAACTTGCCCAGATGTTAATGGCAAATGGTATAAAAGCTGTTGCTTATCACGCTGGTTTGGATTCAAAATTAAGGGCAAAAAGACAAGACCAGTTTCTGGGCGAAGAAGTTCAGGTAATAGTTGCTACCATTGCATTTGGTATGGGGATAGATAAACCTGATGTACGATTTGTTATTCATTATAATATTCCCAAATCTATAGAAAATTATTACCAGGAAACCGGACGCGCCGGCCGGGATGGTTTAGAAGGCAAATGTCTGCTCTATTATTCGCATAAAGATGTGGCAAAACTGGAACATCTGATGCGGGATAAATCTTTAAGTGAAAGAGAAATTGGTGCTCAACTAATTAATGAAACAGTAGCCTATTCTGAAAGCGCTGTTTGCCGCAGAAAAATTTTATTAAATTATTTTGGTGAATCTTATATGGTAGATAACTGCGGGGGAAAATGTGATAATTGTAAAAAACCCAAAGATCTTTTAGAGGCAAAAACAGAAGCATTGATTACTCTGAAAGCTATACGGGCATTGGAAGAGCGATTCCCAATTACCTATATGATACCGGTCATTATCGGCAAACTAAATCCGCAGATAAAAATGTACCGTCATGAAGAAAAACCTGTATTTGGAACCGGAAAAGATAAAGATGAACATTTCTGGAATTCCTTAATAAGGCAAATGCTTCTTGAGAATTATATTAAAAAAGATATTGAAGATTACGGGGTTTTGAAAATTACAAAGCAGGGCGAGGCCTTCTTAAAAAAACCAACCTCTTTTAAAATTGCCTTGAATCATATTTATGAAACAGACGGCGATGAAGAAGAAGAAACCTCCGATAACGGAGAAGCTATAGCTGCCGATGAAAAATTAATTCAACTATTGAAAGACTTACGCCAGCAGGAAGCAAAAAAGCGCAATTTGCCACCGTTTGTTATTTTCCTGGAGAATAGCTTGCTGGATATGGCTACACTTTATCCTACCACCTTAAAAGAACTGGAAAAGTGCCAGGGTGTAAGTGTAGGTAAAGCTTTAAAATTTGGAAGACCTTTTGTAAATCTGATTGAAAAATATGTAGAAGAAAATGGCATTGAAAAGCCCGATGATTTTGTGATGAAAAGCGTGGTTAATAAGAACAGCAATAAAGTTTTCATTATTCAGAATGTTGATAAGAAAATGCCTTTAGATACCATCGCCAAAAACAGAACCCTTAAACTGGAAGAATTGCTTGAGGAGATGGAAACCATAGTAGCGAGCGGCACCAAGTTAAATATTGATTATGCTCTTGAAGATTTGGTGGAAGAGTATGAAAGGGAAGAGATTATTGATTATTTTAAAGGATGCCAGACATCCAGCCTGGAAATAGCCCGGGAAGAACTTTCAGACGGTAACTATACGCTGGAACAATTAAAGATCATGCGGATAAAGTTCCTGTGTGAATATGGAAATTAAAAAAAGGCAAAAATTGAATTTTTATTTTAAATGATTAATTCTATTTTTGCCGCCCATTGATTGGTGCGGTAGCTCAGTCGGTAGAGCAAAGGACTGAAAATCCTTGTGTCGGCGGTTCGATCCCGCCCCACACCACAAAAAAACCCCTTAATTGGGGTTTTTTATTTGATAAATCCTTGTCAGGAACATTATCTTCCAAAATCATCCTGTACTCTTACAATATCTTCTTCGTCACTTGGATTATTTATATCGGTATGTTGCCATATTTCTGCAATAATTCCCCAGGTTTTAGTTCCAATCAATCTGTGGCGTTCACCTTGTTTAAGTATTATAATGTCATCTTTTTTCTTTAACAGCAAATCTCCTTCCTTGTCGGTATCACTTGTTATTACACCCACTTCACCTGCAATTACCTTCCAGATTTCTGCGCGGCGGTGATGATACTGCCAACTCAATCTTTTGTTGCCTTCTACAATCAGAATTTTGGGGCTTATTTTGCCTGTTGACCGTTGTTTTTCATCTGTAACATCTGCAAAAAAGAAATTGATAAACTTTTCTGACTGCATTTCGTCAATTACATAAAATCCGCCCCAGGGGCGGGTTTCATCAGAATTTGTAATTTTAAAATTATGATATTCTAAAAATTTTTTTACGGTTTGAAATACTTCTTTTTTTTCAAAATGCGGTGATAAATCTAGCTCCATTTTTTATGTTTATAACAGTTATGATTAAACGAAATTATCGCCCCATGTAAACCATGAGGATCTGGACATCACTGGGATTTACTCCACTGATGCGACTCGCCTGTCCGAGTGTCTGGGGTTTTATTTTATTAAATTTTTGTCTTGCTTCATTTGATAACGAAGAAATATTTTCATAATTAAAACTATCCGGTATGATTTGATTTTCAAGTGTGCTCATTTTAATTACCATTTCCTCTTCTTTTTGTAAATACACTTCATATTTTATTTGTATTTCCGCTTGTTCCAAAGCTTCATTTGAGAAATGCCCAATTGCTTTTTCAATAAGTGGAACGCTTTCAATCATTTTTTGTAAGTCTATTCCGGGGCGTAACAAAATTTGAGCTGCCCTGGTCTTCTGTATGATTACTGCTGATGTATTTTCAACAAGAAAATCATTGATGTGCTCCGGGTCAAAACGGGTTTGTTGTAGGGATAATATGATTTCTTTAATTTCTTCTTTGTGTTTATTTACTTTCTCCATCCTTTCCTGTGATGCAAGTCCTAACCGGTAACTTCTTTCTGTTAGTCTTAAATCGGCATTATCCTGTCGAAGTAAAGTTCTATATTCTGCCCTGCTTGTAAACATTCTGTATGGTTCATCTGTTCCCTTATTAATTAAATCATCTACAAGAACGCCAATATATGCTTCATTCCTTTTTAAGATAAAAGCTTCTTTATTATTTATAGCCTGGTGTGCGTTGATTCCTGCCATAAGACCCTGGCATGCAGCTTCCTCATAACCGGTTGTGCCATTTATTTGGCCCGCAAAAAATAGGTTCTTAACTAATTTTGTTTCAAGGCTTAATTTTAATTGAGTTGGTGGAAAGTAATCATATTCTATTGCATAACCAGGTCTGAACATTTTACAATTTTCAAAACCCGGTACCTTTTTAAGAGCTTTATACTGAACTTCTTCTGACAATGAAGATGAAAATCCATTTACATAAACCTCTATTGTGTCCCATCCCTCGGGTTCTACAAATAATTGGTGGCGCTCTCTTTCTGCAAAACGATTGATTTTATCTTCAATGCTTGGGCAATACCTTGGACCGGTTCCCTGAATTCTTCCTTGAAACATAGGGCTTTCATGAAAACCGGATTTTAGGATTTCATGAACTTCTTTATTGGTATAGGTAATCCAGCAACTTTTTTGTTTTTTGGGTTTAATAATATTCAAAAATGAAAAACCGGTTATAGCCTCGTCTCCCCTTTGTTCTTCCATTTTTGAATAATCTAACGAGCGGCCATCTATTCTTGGGGGTGTTCCTGTTTTAAGACGATTACTTTCAAAACCCCATTCTACTAATTGCTCAGTTATACCGGTTGAAGCTTTTTCGGCCATTCTTCCACCCTTTGATTGACTTTCTCCAATATGAATGATTCCATTTAAAAAAGTACCATTGGTTAATACCACAGATTTTGCCATTATATTATGGCCCAATGAAGTTTTTATTCCTGTTATCCTATTTCCTGATTTGGTGAGTCCAATTACAGAATCCTGGTAAAAATCCAGATTCGGAGTATTTTCAAGCATTAGACGCCATTTTGTAGAAAATAATTGGCGGTCACTTTGCGCTCTGGGGCTCCACATTGCCGGCCCTTTACTCTTATTGAGCATTCTGAACTGGATCATGGTCTCATCAGTAACAATGCCTGAATATCCGCCCAAAGCATCTATTTCTCTGATTATCTGACCTTTTGCAATACCTCCCATGGCAGGGTTACAACTCATTTGGGCCATATTTTGCATATTCATGGTGACCAGGAGAACTTTACTACCCAAATTTGCTGCCGCAGCTGCAGCCTCACATCCTGCATGGCCAGCACCTACTACTATTACATCATACTTTGGAAACATTTTGCAAAAATACCGAATTAGAATTTTGTATTAAAATTGTTTCACGTGGAACAATTGGGCTGAAAGATGAAGCAAGCACATAATATTAATTGAAAATTTTATTTTCTCTTTATGTTTAAAAAATGTTTCACGTGGAACATTTTATTAATTCGGATAATTCAGCAGAATTATCAATTTTTAATTAAAATCCATACGGGATAGATAATAATCCTCTTTCGCCCGCATTTCTGATTTTAATTTTGGTGTGTGGTCTGAATACCCGCAGAGATGTAAAATTCCATGAATCATAACTCTTTGTAATTCAGTTTCATATTCTACCTGTAGATTTAATGCATTCTCTCTAACTCTTTCAACGCTGATATATATTTCTGAAATAATGGGTAAAGATGTTTCAGATAATGTGAAGGTGATAATATCTGTTAGAGTGTCATGATTTAGGTATTTCTGATTAAGTTTCAATAAGTAGTTGTCGGTGCAAAAAATATATGAAACTGATTCGAAATCGTAACCTTCTTCAGCGAAAATTGAGGCAAGAAAAATTTTTAAAAAAGCTTTGTTTTTAAGAGAAGGTGAAATGCCATTATTGTTAAATAAAATTGTGCCCATTTGTTTTTTTCTAAAATCGAAATGAAGTATTCGGAATGAGTGATATATTTATGCTACGATGAAATTATCACAAGTAAAGCCGGGAACAAAAGTAAAAATTAAGTCTTTTGAAAATCACGAGATTATTTTAAAATTGATGGAAATGGGCTGCCTTCCTGAAGAAGAAATAACTGTTTGGAAAAAAGCCCCATTGGGAGATCCTATTTATGTATTGGTCGCAGGCTATTCTTTAAGTCTCCGCCTTGATGAAGCAGATCAGATAATAGTGGAAACAATAGTAACAGTTTAAAAATCAACATTTTAGGTGAAAATAGGATTATATTTCGGTTCATTTAACCCTGTACATATCGGACATTTAATAATTGCGAGTCATATTGCCAATTTAACGCCTCTGCAACAAGTTTGGTTTGTCATCTCGCCACAAAATCCTTTGAAACAAAGTAATAATTTAATCAATGAACATCACCGTAAACATTTAATTGATTTGGCTATTGAAGGTGAAAAGAAATTGCGTTCTTCTAATATTGAATTCAAACTTCCCCGTCCATCTTATACTATCGATACGCTCACTTATTTAGCGGAGAAATATCCACAACATCAGTTTTCTATTATTATGGGTAGTGACAGTTTCAGTAATATAAAAAAATGGAAAAACTATGAAGTTCTTTTAAAAAATCATGAAATTTTTATTTACCAAAGACCCGGATTTAAAGTGAAACCAGAAATGCTGACTGATAAAATAAAAATTCTGGAAGCACCTTTGTTGGAAATTTCGAGTACGCATATCCGTGATATGATCAGGCAGAAAAAATCTATACGATACCTTGTACCTGATATTGTAAAAGATGAAATAGAGGCGCAACAATATTATGGATAGTAATATTCTTGCTGTTTTATGTTTAAGACAAATGACTTCTTTCCATTTTTCACCCATTATGATCAGATTAAAATTTGGAAAATCTATATTCATTTATGCGCGCCTATTTTGTAAATTCTAACTGCGATTAGTGTTTATGTTTGTTGTTTCTTTTGCATAACAAAACCATTTATTAACTTGAACTATTTGTTTTCTAATCCTTCATTCTCACTGATAATATTTTCTTTATAAAATGAAAGCACACAATTATAAATGGCCCAAGGCCAAACCTCCCGTTGGAGAAATTAATCCTTACATCCGTTCCATACATGGTGATGATGTAGTGGATGATTATTACTGGATGATTGACTTTTTTAAAAATGGTCCGCACAGCTCAAAAGTTGTTTCCTATTTGGAAGAAGAAAATGCTTACCTGGATACGATGATGAAAGGCACAAATGGGCTTCAGAAAAAATTATTCAATGAAATGAAAAACAGGATAAAAGAAAAAGATGAAAGTGTTCCTGTTTTTAAAAATGGGTATTATTATTATATACGGACCGATGACGGTAAACAATATTATAAATACTGTCGAAAGAAAGGAAAACTTTCTGCAAAAGAAGAAGTATTGTTAGATGTAGATGTAATGTCTGAAGGTCATACATACTACGCTCTTAGCGGGTTTCAGGTTAGCCCTGATAATAAAATGATTGCGTTTGGTATTGATACCGTGTCACGAAGGCAATATACTATAAGAGTAAAAAATTTGGAAACAGGTATTTTATTGGAGGATGAAATTCCCTCTACCAATGGCAATATGGTTTGGGCCAATGATAATAAAACTTTGTTTTACACTGCAAATAATCCGGTTACTCTTTTATCAGAAAAAATTAAAAGACATCTTCTTAATACTAATGAAAAGAAGGACAAGGTAGTTTATGAAGAAAAGGATAAAAGCAATTATATTGGTGTTGATAAATCAAAAAACAATAAGTATATATTAATAATTACCAAAGGAACACTTTCTTCAGAAACTTTTTATATTGATGCTGCAAAACCTTCTTCCGCGTTCAGAACTTTTCAATCCAGAAAGAAAGATGTTTTGTATAATGTAATTGCATTAGATGACAAATTTTTAATTCTTACCAACTGGAAAGCAAAAAATTTCAGGCTTATGGAATGCCTGCTTACCGAAACCAAAAGAGAAAACCGGAAAGATGTGATTCAACACAGACCGGATGTTTTATTGTCGGATGTTGAAGAGTTCAAAAACTTTTTAGTAATTAGTGAACGAAAGAATGGACTGGTTCAGATACGTATCAGGAAATTAAATAATAATCAGGAACATTATCTTGATTTTGGCGAGCCCACTTACACTGCTGGCTCCGGGAGTAATCCTGAATATAATTCTGAGACATTTCGTTATAATTATAGTTCGCTTATTAGCCCACCTTCTGTTTATGATTATAATATGGGGAAGAAAACAAAAGAATTGATGAAGCAACAGGAAGTGGTTGGTGGATATAATTCTACCGATTATATATCTGAAAGATTATTTGCAACGGCTACGGATGGAACAAAAATTCCTGTTTCAATTGTTTACAAAAAGGGATTAGTAAAAAACGGGAAAGCTCCGTTATTGCTATATGCATATGGGTCTTATGGCTTAAGTATGGATGCCTCTTTTAATAGTAGCCGCTTAAGTTTATTGAATCGTGGTTTTGTTTATGCTATAGCACACATTCGTGGCGGACAGGAAATGGGTCGTCATTGGTACGAGGAGGGTAAAATGATGAATAAGAAAAACACTTTTACGGATTTTATTGATGCCGGAAAATTTCTAATCAAAGAGAAATTTACCGAAAAAAAACACTTGTATGCACAAGGAGGGAGCGCTGGCGGTTTATTAATGGGC
>DATCMY010000262.1:0-5014 GCA_036565505.1 Hanamia sp. | reverse complement strand
GATATAGGGCAATCATAAACTGTGCCTCCTCCGGGACCAGAATCAATTACACCTCCGCTTCCGTCACCTGATCCGCCTGGAACAGTTTGGGCAAAAGAAGAAGTAGATAAAAAGAAAATAGATGCCAAAAGTAAAAAGGAGCTAAATGGTTTTTTTTTCATAGGATAGGTTTTTTGGGTTTTGTTAGCAGGAAAAATGGTGTAAAAAAGCCGGTTACATTACCGTTTTTTTTTGTTTCTAAATATATTAATGCCCACATGATGTTCTTGTAGGATATGTACATGGAGGTGGCGCCTGGTATTTACAAGTTTGATATGTTCTGTAATTTATACAACCTGTATAATAAAGTGGTAATAAACAAGTGCGATAACCTGTGGTTGTAGGGAATGTTACAGAACCATCCGGCGCTATTGTTGCATGCAGCCTGGTTAATAAGGAAATAATAATGTTGTAATAAGGCGATGTAGAAGCCATGGTAACTATACCTGCAGAACCAAAATCAAATGTTAGTGTGGGTGTTCCTGCTGTAGTTCCGGGGTCTGAAGGAAGTCCTGTTCCGCCACCAGCAGATCCGCCTGGCGCTGGCTGTGCAAACGTGTTTGTTGAAAAAAAGCAAACAATAATTAAGGATAATACAATTGTAAAAAAGTTCTTTTTCATAGGATAATTGTTGGTTATGGATAATGGTTATTAAACGTAAGTGATGGTTAAAATATTGTGTAAGAAGTTATGCAATATTATTCATCACTTAATCGCATAACAAAACTAAGAATCAAAAGCAATGCTTACAAGAGCATAAGTACTCCATTTTAAATTATTGTAATTACGGTATTTAATAGTAGTTATACGATTATTTAAAAACGTAATCTTACGAAAGTGGCCGCCAGGCAGGTAAAGTAAATTTTAAAGTTGTTTAAAAATAAGATTTCCAATAGTATATTTATAAAAATATTACTGCTTAAAATGGGATTTAATTGCACATACAATAATCTCTATAGAATTTCGTTTCTTCTTATAGTCACGAATCCATTTTATGAAAAAAAATTTACTACTTGCTATTTTTGGGTTTGTGTTTTTCTTTTCTTCTCAGGCTACTGTGTATACAGTAAACACCAATAACGATGCAAATACAGGAGGTGGAACAACGGGTACTTTACGTTGGTGTATAGTTCAGGCAAATTCAACTCCAGCAGCAGATACAATCAATTTTAGTTATGCCGGCACTTTTACTGTAGCAAGTAACTATCCTGTTATTTCCTCGCCTTTAACAATTAACGGATTTTCTGCACCAGGTGCGGTACAGGGGCAACTGGGTGCTGGTTCCAGGGTTATGAAGATAATTTTAAATGGACCGGGTACTTCATCCGTATATGGGTTACAAATTACTGCCAATAATTGCGAAATATCAGGGTTGGTAATTCAGGATTTTTACAAAGGCATTTATATAAATGGTGGTGATAATAACTGGATATGGGGCTGTTATGTAGGTACGTCCTTTGACGGTTCATCCGCACTCGCTGCTACTACTTGTTGGGATGATGGTATTGCATTAAGTGCAAATGCAAACAACAATATTATAGGTACTAACGGAGACGGAACCAATGATGCCAATGAAGGAAACTTAATAGCCGGCAATGGTGATAGCGGAACTCAATTTTTTGGAGAATGTATTTCACTTAATGAAGGTGGAGTAATTGCTGCAAATTGTAGTGGTAATAGAATTGCGGGAAATTATCTTGGAACCAATGAAACCGGTACTGCAGCATTATATTTTAATGGAACAGCCGGTAAACAAAGAGGCTCAGGAATTCAAATTAACTACAGTACCTTAAATATTATTGGTACTAATGGAGATGGAGTTTCAGATGCGCTGGAAAGAAATGTAATCAGTGGAAACAGCGATTGCGGGATTGTACTTATGGGCGGTGGTAGTAATAAAGTTAAAGGTAATTATATAGGCACTGATAAAACGGGATTAACAGGCTTGCCAAATTATTCTGATGGGGGAGGAAATATTTCCTGTACACAAATAGTAATAAAATCAGGAAGTGCCAATAACATTATTGGTACAGATGGTGATGGAGTTAATGATAACATTGAGGGAAATGTAATTGGCTCCGCTACCATTACCGGCGGAGTAAATAGCGTAAGTTACAATTATGCAATTTTTATATCAGCCAGTACAGGTACAACTGTAGCAGGAAATAAAATCGGCATAGGTGCAGATGGTGTTATCGCACTTAATATTAAAACAATAAGTGGCGACTACATTGATAAATGTATTTACGTTAGTTCCGCCAGTACAAGTACAATAATTGGAACAGATGGAGATGGTGTTTCGGATTCTTATGAAAGTAATTATTTGGGTAATTCAGGCTCAGGTGTAACAATAGATAACAGTAATAGTTGCATAATCGCAGGCAATTATTTTGGGCTTGGAACAAACCTGACCACTGCCGAACAATTAAGTTCTTCAGGCGCATATATCTTAAGTTCCACCACTTGCCGCATTGGTTCATCAGCATTAAATAATCTTGAAAGAAATTATTTTTGTAACAGTGACTACGACGGCGTTTGGGTTGATGGAGGAGCTATCTCAACTAATGACCTTATTAATATTCGATATAATACATTTGGCATCAGGCCAGATAATATTCCGGCACCAAATGCATACCATGGGATTGAAATTTACCAACGATCAAATGCTGATACAGTTCAATATAATATTGTTACACAAAATGGAACGGTTACTCCAAATGGTACATATAGCGCAATACTTATCGGGGGGCCATCTACAAGTGATGAATCCATTGGTTGTGTAATATTTCAAAATCAAGTATATAAAAATATTGGAAGAGGTATAGATATATTAGGAAATCTTTCTGTACAAAATAAAGTAAGCCAAAATAGCATTTATGATAATGGTAATGCGAGCAATAGTACTGCCAGCTCACCGGCTTTTGGAAAATATAGTTTAGGATTAGATAATGATTATGATGGTACTACCCTTAATGATCCCAAAGACCCGGACACAGGACCTAACGGGTTATCTAATTTTCCGGTAATTACAGCTGCTGTTCCCGGGGGAAGCAGTTGTTCAGAATTAATTTCGGGTACATTTAATGGTTTGGCAAGTACCCAATATTATGTTGAAGTTTTTGCAAGTGATGTGTGCAATGGTGATACAGCCGGAACAAATAATTTTGCTACTGTTGGATATAATTATGGGGAAGGGAGAACGTATGTTGGCACTTCATCTACATTTACCACAGATATAAATGGAAATGGGGCGTGGTCACTTTCCGCTGCTTTTTCCACAATTGTAGGTCAATATATTACCGCAACATCTATTCAAAATAGCGGAACAGGTATAAATAATACAAGTGAATTTAGTAAGTGCTTTTATGTTAGCTACGATTGTGGGGATGCTCCTGATACCTATCATACGCTTTTATCAAATTGCGGCCCTGTGCATCTTAACGTAAATAATAATTTAAAAATTGGAAGCACAGTAACGGTTGATCTTGATGGTATGCCTGGCCCTCAGGCAAATGGCGATGTTGATGATGGTATTTCATCATTCCCAACTCTAACGGAAAAATCAACAACCTATTCTTTAACAAATATACCTGTAACAAATACTACAGGAAGTACAGCAACTTTATATGCATGGATAGATTTTAATGTCAACGGATCTTTCGAACTATCCGAATTCACATCAGTTAGTGTACCAAGCACAGGAGCGCAAACAGTAAACCTTACATGGTCTTCACTTGCCTGCGGCACTAACATTACTCCGGGTAACGCATACCTGCGCATGAGGTTAACTACTTCTGCACTTTCTGATAATGCAGGAACAACAACAGTTGATGAGCGCAGCTATGGAGAAGCAAGTAACGGAGAAGTGGAAGATTACAAATTATATATTGCCGGGTATGACTATGGTGATCTTCCCAATACATATCCTACTGCAACAATGTTATGCTTAGAAGATACAGCAACAGCAAAGGTTTGGGCAGGTGTTACCAAACCAAGTCTTGAATGTTCTCAAAAATATAGTGCTGATGCTATGGGTGATGGCAGTGAAGAAGATGGATTAACTATATCTATTGGACCATCAGGATCAAGTTATAACTGGGTAGTATGGCTCAATGCCAACCAGGCGTCAAAAACAGTTTACTATGGACTATGGATAGACTGGGATGGCAATCAGGATTTTACAAGTGGATTAGATGCCTTTTACAGTGGCAGTGCAGTTGTAACGGGACTTACCAATAAAAATGTGTCTGTTTATTCGCCTTTTGGAATAACAGGTAACTCTTCATTCAGGCTGATTGTTTCAGATGCACCTTTAACATTGGGGATGTACAATGCAACTATAACTAATGGAGAGGTAGAAGACTGGATACTTTACAGAATACTTACTTCTCCTAATTACGCACTTATCGGTACTAAACAATTAAAAGGAAATCTTTTGAGGTGGACAAATTCCTCAGGACAGATTGTTGCTAATTATTCTATTGAAAAAAGTACAGATAACATTTCATGGTTGCCAATCGGTAATATAAATCCTTTATCATTAAGTAATTTTTCAATGCAATATTCTTATGTAGATGAAGCGCCAAATTCTCAGAATTTTTATCGTATCAAAATATCTCTTCCGGATAATACTTATCAATATAGTAACATATTGCCTCTCTCTAATAGCAGCAACTCACCTATTCTTATTTATCCGAATCCGGCGCTTGATTTTATTACTATTAAAACACTCAGCAAAGATTATGTTCAGGCTCAAATATCTGATCTTGCCGGTAGAGTTGAAATTTTGCAATCAATAAATTCTTTTGATACAAAAATTAATATTTCTAATCTATCCACTGGTAATTACGTTATTAAATTAATAACTAAAAATGGTAATGCACAGATTCAAAAGTTTATAAAAATAAAAAATTGATAAATAATTATTCAGATCATCATGGTAAAAACACTATAATAATCTGAATAATACTTGCAT
>DATCMY010000261.1:0-4755 GCA_036565505.1 Hanamia sp. | reverse complement strand
GAGACCGTTGCAAAACAGACACTAAAGCCTCAGAAGCTGTTTAAAAACGGTTCAACATAATTCTTATAGTGGATAAATGTATCATAGCAACGCCTGTATCATTTAACCGTTCATAGTTTTTTGAATTCCTCCTGTTAGTGCGTATTATCAATCCAGGAAAAGGTTCTTTCTACAACCCATCTTTTGGGTAATATTTTAAAGATGTGAAGTTCGTTTCTCTTGATAATTTCCATCTCCATTTGGAACTTTGTTTTAACTAATTCTATAAGTCTTCCACGATAGCCGCTATCAGTAAAATTTTTGATCACATTTCTCCAACTTTCTACCATTTTGCCGATTACTTCAATAGCACCATCCCTGTCCTGGACAGATGCGCTTTGTATCACCACAGCGAGAACTAAACCAAGCGTATCGACAATGATGTGCCGCTTTATCCCCTTTACCTTCTTTCCTGCATCAAAACCCTTGCTTTCACTGCTTACAAGCGTGGATTTAACCGATTGGGCATCAATAATGCCAGCTGTCGGCTGCTCTCTTCTGCCACTTTCCAACCGCGTCTTTTCAACTAATGCTTCTTGTAACACCTCAATAATACCAGCCTTTTTCCAGCTTGAAAAATAATAATAAACCATGTGCCAATCCGGAAAATCACCAGGAAGCATCCGCCATTGGCAACCTGTTTTTAACAGATAAAGTATCCCGTTGAATACTTCCCGTAATTCATATTTTCGTTTTCGTTTTGTATCTAAATAATTTGATATATATTGCCATTGGCTGTCGCTTAAATTAGTTGGATAATTTGTCATGCTAATTGAGTTTGTAGTTATTCCCAATTAGCAAACTATCACGGAAGTGGCGGCGGCCTTTTTATTAACTTTTACACATAGCACATCTTTTTACTCGTTTTTAAACAGCTTCTAAGATTAATGAAGATACCTGGAAAAACAATTGAAGTTGAACAACAAAATTAAATAAGTTTTCTTCTCAACTGTGATGCACTGTAGGCTGAGTTAGATTTGATAGAGCAATGCCTCAAATTTAATTTGTCGGGATAGGGTTCGGCATAGTACAGCACGATTAATATATTCCTATTTTCTACCTTGCCGGTTCAAGTAAAAAACCGGTCTCCGAAAACCACATAAAAATAGAACTCTTCTGTTTTAGGTGGTCTAAATAACTTAAAGTACGTCAATGGAAAAGAAGATAGTTTTCGCATGCCTGTTGCTTATGGGCGGTCTTAGTGCTTATTTAATACTGAATTTCTGAGTTTCTCAGCAGACCCTAAATAGTAACGAGATTATTTTCCTGGTCATATTCCTTAATTCAATAATGATTACTTTAAATCATACACAGCCAGCAGCGGCAGATAATTATCAACTAAAAAACCTTCATAACCCCAGCATTTGCCATCCCAGGTTTTCCAATCTTTGGTATAATTGCTGCCTTCACAGTGCCCTTCAAATCCACCCTCTTTAAAACCTTCTAACATGGGCATAAAAATCTCATCTGCTTCCTGCCGCATATTTAATTGGTATAAGGCTTTTATGGTATAGTATGCGTAGCAGCCTGTAGCTCCTCCATTTTCATAAATTTGAAACCCATCAGATCCTTCCGGATCTGCGCCATATCCCCAGCGTTTATCTTTCGCTACGTAATCTTCGGCACGTACCGGTATTAAGTTTCCGGGAAGTCCTAATTTAAAATTGGTATATCCTACCTCTTTCATTTTTTTTAATATTTTTTGCATCACTCGTTTGCCCTGCTCTACTGTCAACAGATCATAACACACTGCTATTCCGTTGATAAATGTGAAATAATAATCATGCAATTTTCCGTCTTCGCTTCTCCAGCCGGCTATAACGCCTGTATCCGGATTATAGAAATGTTTGAAATAATTACTTTTGAGCCTGGCGGCAAATGATGAGAAATAGCTACTATCGCTTGTTTCACCAATTAAGGATGCAACTTCTGATAATAGTTTAACCGCCCTGTAGGCAAGGGCGTTTGAATAAGCATCATCATGGCCAAAACCAATCGTATCCCACCAATTTGCCGGTCTTATAAATTCTTTCCCATTCCAGCTTCCTGAATTGCCGGAATAGCCGTATTCAATAATGCCATCCTGATTTGTATCTGTTTGGATCATTTTAGTAGCCCAGCTCTTAATTCCTGCATAATTAGTGCGCGCCCAGATGGTATCCTTAGTAGCCAATATATAATAACAGGCTGACATGATTAAAGATGGGGCGCTATCGCTGGAGTCATACTTGCTTTGCCATCCGTAATGATTATTGAAAAAATAGCCAACCTGCCCATAACCTTTCATTCCGCCCAGATAAACATCTAATGACGATCTGATCATATCAAGCGCAGAAAGATCATCAGTTAGCTTTGGCGTTTGCCTGGCCATTTCTGCATATAAAAACAATGTAAATGCGCATGGGTCACTTGCACTATTATTAGCCAGTACCTTAACCCTTGGGTTTAATTGAAAAATATTAATAAAATTCCTGCGAACGCCATCAAACTTATCGTTGCCTTTAATACTGTGAAGATCCGGGTAAATGCTTATTGCTTCAAGTGTATAAGTGATAGATTTGTTTCCGCTATCGGCCGCCTTAAATGCAACTTTTACAAACGGGATTCCTTTATCACCCTCGGCATCAAACCGGTAAGCATCATAAAATAATTCTACTTCCGGATCATTACAATACATTCTGAATGTTCCCCTGCCAGGCAAATGCAATAAACAGGGAAACTTAAGCTTGTGATCGCCAGCCATAGTACCCAAAGCCGTGCTGTGATTAATTTGTTGAGCAATTGTAATAGAAAAAGGTTCAACCTGGAGTGCATTATTAACATATTGCGTATGGATAATTATCTTTTTCTCTTCGCACCTAATCTTCCATGCCGGTTTTTCCTCAAATCCTTTCAGGTAGTAGGAGATCGTGTCCCTGTTTACTTTGCTTGAATAAGCAACAGTTGCCGTGGTAACGGCAGGTTGAAGTAAAGGGTTGCCATTGAATGATGAACCGCCAAGGCTATCAACATCAAAATTAATTAACTTAGGATACATCGGATCAAGTTCGAGCCTGATGAATTTAGAAGAGAAGCTAAGTGAATTATTGGCTGCAGCATATAACAGCCGCGGCCACTGGTATAATAAAACGCTTGAAACTATTGATTGTCTGATAAATTTTCTTCTTGAAGCCATGTTTTAATAAGATTTATGCCTTGTTATTTTAGTGGGCGATATTATTGGCCCGCTTTTTAATTGTGATTGTTAAGGTTTTACCTAAAAGTCGCAGACTGTTGATAAAAACAAGGCTTAACACTTTGAAATAAAAGTAGTTAAGCCTTTGTTTTATTGCACCAAAAAGGTGATATTAGTGTTCTCACACAACTAATATGATGCAAGTTACGAATAGCGAAAGAGAAGTCACCCCATTTGGCGGAATAAATTTTGTTTATCAAGCGATTGAGCAGTTTGGCCTGCCTGGTTTTTTAGATAAAGAGCTGGGAGCTAGGAGTATATTTGCTAAATACACCCACTCTGACGTTGTTTTGTCGCTTTTTGCTGGCAGCCTGACACAAGGTAGTTGCTTGTCAGATTTAGAAATAGTTAAAGCAAAACTGGCCGGGCAACGATTTTCTCCAATCCCTTCCCCCGACACAGTAGAATATGTCTGCCAGGGACTGAAGCAACCCAATCAGGTAAAAACTACCATAGACGGGGTTGTACATCAGTTGAACTACGACAACCGGCTCAATGAACTGCTGGTAAAGCTTGCCAGCAAATGCAACCTGCTTAAATCATCAGATGGGCAAGGCTATACACTTGATTATGATAACGTAGTGATTGAAAATGAAAAACAGGATGCCCGCTTTAGTTATAAGAAAGCAAAGGCATACCATCCGGGCTTTGCCTTTATCGGCCGTATCCCGGTGCATATCGAAAACCGCAACGGCAATACACCGGCCAGCTATGGGCAGAAAGAAACGCTGGGACGTTGTTTGGACAATCTTAACAAAGAAAAAATACCCATATCGGCCTTTCGTGGCGACAACGCCTCCTATCAAAAAGAGGTGATTGAACTGATGGACGGACAAGGCATCCGCTTTTACATCCGAATGCTTGACTTTAAGGGTATCCGGGAAACATTTGCCGGTTTGAAAGATTGGCAATCCATAAGGATCAACGAGCATAAGAAAGAGGTATGCAGCACCCCTTATAGCTTTAAGGGGTCGGATAAAAAAGTACAGGGTGGTGGTTACCAGGACATTGCAAAAAGGCAATCAACTGGATGCTTTTGAGGGCAGGGCATATCATTATCAGGCAATTATCACCAATGACCAATGCATGTGTGAAAAGGAGGTGATCGAATTTTATAACCAGCGTGGTGATTCAGAAAAATCCAACTGTTACCTACTTAATGACTTCAACCTCAATCATCTGCCCTTTATGGACATGGATACCAACACGGTATATATGTACATGATGGCGATGTGCGCCACCCTGTTCGAATGGATAAAACAGGTTTTGGTAGCTAATAAAACACCGGGTATCTCCATAACCATGCTCGCCAAAGCGGTATGCTTTCGTTATATCGCTGTTAGTGCCTACTGGATAAGTCATGCACGCAATACGGTTATAAAGGTGTTTTCCAAACAACAATACTGCCCATTACAAATTTAAGACTCGTATTTCCTGAAAAAAATTGACCCGCAGCTTTTGGGGGAAAGGGGGACTTATAC
>DATCMY010000260.1:0-16292 GCA_036565505.1 Hanamia sp. | reverse complement strand
ACCTTATTTCGATGGCCCGGTAATTAGGAATAGTAGACTCGTACGTAACCAGGTGGGGCATGCGGTAGGTGCTTTCTTCGGATACAAAGTAATCGGGCTTTTCCAAAGTGCTGATGATGTTGCCAAATCCCCTACACAAACCGATGCTGCACCGGGATTGTTTAAATACCAGGATGTAAATGGCGATGGCAAAATAGATGCAAATGACCGTACATTTATAGGCGATCCTAATCCAAAATTTACTTATGGATTAAACATTGCATTTAGCTATAAAAACTTCGATTTCTCTACTTTCTTCTTTGGATCAGCGGGAAATGATATTTATAATGAAACTAAATATTTTACTGATTTCCCTGATTTTTTTAAAGGAGCCATCAGGCGCGATGTAGCCCTTAATTCATGGACACCAACCAATACTAATACTTCAATACCTATGTTACGTACAAAAGGTGGATTTAGTACTGACCAGGTGACCAACAGTTACTTTATTAGTAAGGGCTCTTATTTGCGTAACAGGCAAATGCAACTTGGTTATGTACTGCCCTCTACTCTGCTTTCAAGATACGGAATTGACCGTTTAAGGATTTATGTACAATCAACTAATATGTTTACCATTACCAAATACAATGGACTGGATCCTGAATTGCAAAGTAGTGACATTAACAATACTTCCGGGTTTGGCCAGGACAATGGTAACTATCCTCATACACCAGCCTATCTTGTTGGCGTAAACCTTAATTTTTAATTCTTATAAAAGTGTATATATGAAAAAGATAAAATTTAAATTTTTAATACCCACGATCCTTCTGGTTATCGTAGTCCTTGCTGCCTGTAACAAAAATTTCCTGGACAAACCGCCTTTAGGAACCTTGAACCCCTCAATAATGGCAACTCCGGCAGGCGTTCAGGGCCTTTTAATAGGGGCTTACTCTTTGGTTGATGGAGAAGGAGCAAAAGGTGATGGTTTCGCCTCAGGCGCCTCTAACTGGACGTATGGAGGCGTAGCATCCGATGATGCTTACAAAGGATCTGATCCTTCTGACGTTGCTGATGTCGCTCCTTTCGAAGACTGGACTGTAACTGCAACCAATGGCGCCGTACCACAAAAATGGAATGTTTGCTATTCTGGAATACAACGTTGTAACGATGTAATAAAAACATTGAAAATCGCTACCGGGATTTCGGCTGCTGACCAGACAACCATTACTGCCCAGGCTCGTTTTTTAAGAGCATACTATCACATGGACTTATTGAAAGTTTTCGGTCATATACCTTATGTTGATGAGACTATATCTCCGGAGAATACTGATGTTACCAATACAGTAGATATTTGGGGGAAAGTAGAAGCTGATTTGACATTTGCTGCTGATAATTTACCCGAAACATGGAATGAAGTGGGAAGAGCCAATAAATGGGCGGCAAAAGCAATGTTGGCAAAGGCATATATGTTTGAGAAGAAGTTCTCAACTGCATATCCTATACTACAGGATATAATAGCCAATGGAAAAACTTCCGGTGGTGAAAAATACCAATTGGATAAACACTTTTATTCCAACTTTAATCCTGCACAAAAAAATAGTGCTGAATCAGTTTTTGCAGCACAGACTTCTGTTCAGGACGGTTCTTCTGTAGATTGGGGTGCAGATCCAAATGGTAACTATGGTGATTTATTAAATTTCCCATATAATGGTGGCCCGGGTGCCTGTTGCGGATTTTATAATCCATCACAGGATCTGGCCAATGCATTTAAAACAGATGCAACAACCGGACTTCCTTTGTTGGATAGCTGGTATACAGGCTTGAGCGTTAGTGATCCAACCACTCCTTATGTAGGAACATTGGATCCAAGAATTGACTGGACAATGGGTAGAAAGCCGATTCCTTATTTGGACTGGGGTAATCATCCCGGAGATGACTGGATAAGAAACCCAGTGAATGATGGTCATTTTAGCCCTAAGAAAAATGTTTATGCAAAATCTCAAACAGGTGCATTTACTGACGTAGGTAGTGCTTATTGGGGACCAACCGAGCTGGTTGCAAATAATGTGAATATTATTCGCTTTTCAGATGTTATCTTATGGGCCGCAGAATGCGCAGCAGATGCCAGTGATTTAAATGCTGCTATGACTTATGTTAATGACGTTCGCACAAGAGCCGCTGACCCAACCGGATGGGTATATAAAAACAGCGATTATGATGCACCAACAGCTACCTACAAAACACAAACTACGCCTGCAGATAATTATAAAATCGGTCTCTATACTTCATTCCCAAGTAAAGATTATGCAGTAAAAGCCGTTCAGTTTGAAAGAAGATTGGAATTAGCAATGGAAGGAAACCGCTTCTTCGATCTTGTACGTTGGGGTACAGCCGACCAGGTGTTGAATTCATATTATGCCAGGGAAAAATTGTTAAGGCCATTAAAGGCAAATGCACATTGGACCGCTGGTAAAAATGAGTATTTCCCTATTCCGCAAGGAGAGATGGATAACATGAATTCTGATGGTAAAAAAAGATTAGTACAAAACCCTGGGTATTAATCACACCATTTTTAGATAATTTTATTTTTAAAGCGGCAGTGTAAATATTTATACTGCCGCTTTTTTATTCCGGTTATTTGATGCTTATTACCTGGTAAAGCATCAATTATACCGATTATACCAGCAAATAGTCCAATGCCTTTTTCTATCGGCATAATACCATCTAAGATTTCAACGTAGTCCTTTGGACTACTTATTAAATCAAGATGGTATTAATTGCAGACAGAATGGATCAGTTATTAATTTGTTGAAGTTGATGCATTGATTCTTTCAATGGCTGATATAGATTTTTGAAAATGCTATAATATTTTTCATAGAGTTTGTGTTTATTCATATCAGGTTCCACAATCACATTATTCACAGGCTTCAATGATGAATAATCTTTTATCATTTTTATAGTTTTCATGTAAAACAGGGCAGCGCCGATGGAAGAAGCATCTTCAGTTTGCATGAGACAGATATTTTTCCCGGTTACATCGGCAAGAATCTGCATCCATATTTTTGAATGTACAAAACCTCCGCTTACATTGAGCTGATCAAGAGTTGAAGTTGATGCTTCCACGATTTCTAAAATGTTTTCTAAAGCAAAACAAATTCCTTCAATTGCTGCTCTAAAAAAATGTGCATTGGTATGATAAGATTGGATGCCGAAAAATAAAGCGCTGCTTTTTTCATCCCAAACCGGAGCGCGCTCACCATATAAGTAGGGTAAAAATATCAGTCCCTGGCAACCATCCGGGATTGTTCCAATATTTTTAAAAAAATCAGCGTAATCATTTTCTGATGGATCGGCATTATTTAAAAACGTTTTAAACAACCATTTCAAAACATTTCCTCCATTATTTATCGGTCCACCACTGATAAATGTTTTTTCATCCAGCACATAATTAAAAATCATTGCATCAAAATTTATCACCGGCACTTCGCTGGCAATTCTTACTGCGCCGCTTGTTCCAATGGTGAGTGCAGCACTGCCCGGCGCCATTGCATAACTGCCAATATTAGCCAGGCAACCATCACTGGCACCAATACAAAAATGAGTATCAGATGGAATTTGTAATAAAACTGCAATTGAAGGATTTAAATCATTGCGGGTAAAACCTGTTGAAACTATTTCTGAAAAATGCGAAGGTGTAATACCGCATAATTCTAATGAAGGAATATTCCAGTCTAAATTTTCAATATTAAACAATCCGGTTGCTGATGCAATTGAATAATCTATTTGGTAAACATTAAATAAACGGTACCAGATAAATTCTTTTATGGAGATAAATTTAAATGCCTCTTCAAATATTTGAGTTTCATTTTCTTTAAGCCAAATAATTTTACATAAGGGCGACATAGAATGAATGGGAGTGCCGGTTGCTTTGTATATATTTTCAGCTTGTGTAGATTTTCTTATTCTTTCCGCAATTTGCTCACTCCTTGTATCTGCCCAGGTTATTAAAGGAGTAACAGCCAAATTCTTGCTATTTATTACTATAAGGCTGTGCATGCAACTGCTTAGGCTAACGGATAAGGGTACATGCTTTAATTTTGTAACGGTTTCCTTAATACAATTTATAAATGCCTGCCAAATTATTTCAGGATCCTGCTCTGAATAGCCCGGTTGCGAACTATCGGTGGAATAGTAAAATTGCGAAGCAGCAATTACTTTACCTTCAACATCCAAAGCAACGGCTTTGCAACTGCCAGTACCAATATCCATACCTATTACATATTGCTGCATTGATTTATTTTTTATAAATAGTTTTTAAAATTATCATTTAAATTTTTATTCAGGATTAATTTACTTCTGATTTTGGTTAATAGCTCATTTATTTTCTGACAAAATTTCGTATTTTGTCCATCCTGATTTCTAAAATTATTCCTACATGAAATATTTCTTTTTTAACCTGCTATGGTTTTTGCCGTTAGCCATTTCTGCACAATCGAATGATATACTTGCTGCTAAAGCGCTGGCTCAGCGCATGGTTCCCCAATATGCAAGGCGTATTGTATTTGAAAAAACTTCAGATACTTCCGGTAAAGATGTTTTTGAATTAGAATCAGTAAAAGGAAAAGTAATTATTATAGGAAACAGTACCAATGCTATGGCTGTAGGCCTTAATTATTACCTGCGTAATTATTGCCATGCTGATGTTTCCTGGTACAAAAAAGAAGGAGTGCAATTGCCTGTAATGATGCCTGTCGTGCCTCATAAAATAAAAAAGGAAGCTCGTTGCTCTGAGAGATTTTTTTTAAATTATTGCACTTTTGGTTACACAATGCCTTGGTGGCAATGGAGCGACTGGCAGTGGTTTATAGACTGGATGGCCTTGAATGGTATCAATATGCCTTTGGCCATAACTGGCCAGGAAGCAATATGGTATAAGGTTTGGAAAAAAATTGGATTAACCGATCAACAAATCAGGTCTTATTTCACAGGGCCTGCATTTTTACCATGGCACCGGATGTCGAATATTGATCATTGGGATGGGCCTTTGCCACAATCATGGCTGGACAACCAATTAGCCTTGCAGAAAAAAATTGTAAAGCGCGAAAGGGAATTAGGAATGAAACCTATATTGCCAGCTTTTGCGGGTCATGTTCCGGAGGTTTTGAAAACAAAATATCCTAATGCTAAAATAACTTCTTTAGGTGAATGGAGTAGTTTTAGCCCGCAATATGATAGCTACTTTTTAGACCCATTTGATTCTTTATTTAAACCAATACAAAAAGCGTTTCTCGAAGAACAGGCCAAAGCCTTTGGAACAGATCATATGTATGGAACCGATCCTTTTAATGAAGTTACTCCCCCGAGTTGGGATCCCGGTTATCTGGCAGATGTGTCAAAAATTATTTATAGCTCCATGGCAGAAACGGATCCAAAAGCAGAATGGTTGCAGATGGGCTGGATATTTTATAACCAGAGAGATCATTGGACCAATGAAAGAATAAAGGCATATCTCACCGCAGTACCGCAGGGAAAAATGACTATGCTTGATTATTATTGCGATAATACTGAAGTCTGGAAATTTACTAACTCATTTTTTTGGCAGCCCTTTATCTGGTGTTATCTCGGCAATTTCGGTGGAAATACAATGATGTCTGGCAATTTGAAACAAGTTGAAAAAAGAATGGAAAATACTTTTTCGAATGGTGGAGAAAATATGAAAGGTTTAGGTTCCACTACAGAAGGTTTTGGTGTGAATCCGATCATGTATGAATATTTATTTGATAAGGCCTGGAGTACCGGCCCTGTTGACGTTGATCAGTGGGTAAAAAACTGGTCAGAAAGAAGGTATGGTAAGGAGAATAATACAGTAAGTAAGGCATGGAATATTTTACTCAACACAGCATATTCAGGTGCAGCAGGTTTGGGCAGGGCTACATTAACTAATGCCCGTCCTGCTTTTACAGGGCACAATAGTTGGACCACTAATCCTACAATTAATTACAACAATAAAGATTTATTGAAAGCATGGGAACTCTTGTCAGAACCAAAAGGTAAAGCGCCTTCTGTATATTATTATGATGTAGTGGATGTGGGCCGGCAGGTATTAGGCAATTATTTTTCTGTTTTGAGAGACCGGTTTACAGGTAGCTATGAGAAAAAAGATATGGTGGGTTTAGAAAAAAATGGTACCGCAATGCTTGCCTTGTTGAATGATATGGATACATTGCTTGGAACCAATCAAAATTTTTTATTGGGCGAATGGATTGAAAGTGCCAGGAAATTAGGTGTGAATGAAAAAGAAAAAAATTATTATGAACAGGATGCCCGGAAAATAATTACAGTGTGGGGTGAGCCGGGAAGGCATCTAACGGATTACGCTAACCGCAGTTTGGCAGGACTTACCAAAACCTATTACCGCGGCAGATGGAAAATGTTTATTGATGCAGTAAAGTTATCGTTGAAAAACAATACTGCATTTAATGATTCTACCTTTGCCACCAAACTTACAGATTTTGAAGATCATTGGACAAAAGGGCGGGAAAAATATAGGTCAAAACCAATAGGAGATTGTATGGCAATAAGCAGGATGTTGCTGAAAAAATATGCTAAGGAGATAGAAGGAGTGAAATGAAGAGAAAATATTGATGATATTGCATAGCACTTTCCGGGTTAAATATTTTGTCCAATTTTTTTGCAACTTGAGTTAATTCTAACATTCAAACTAACTAAATAAATAAGTAGCTTAGCCAATACTATTGCTTTTGAATCATCGGGAAATTAGTCTTAACTTTTATAAATTTTTATCATGAAAAAATATCTGTCAATTATCTTAATGTTATTCAGTTTTATAATTGTGGCATCCGGCTATGCACAATCAAATAGATGGGTAAATTTATTTGATGGCAAAACGCTCCACGGCTGGAAGCGGCTTGCGGGCAATGCAGTCTATTCTGTGGAGAATGGAATGATAGTAGGTACAACAGTTTTACATTCTGGCAATACATTTCTGGCAACCCATAAAGAATATGGAAATTTTATTCTTGAAGTGGATATAAAGATTGAGAGTATAAAAGGCAATTCAGGGGTTCAAACAAGAAGCCATTATGATCCTTCCGGCCACAATGGAAAAGGCCTTGTATATGGAAGGCAAGTAGAAGTAGATCCTTCTACCCGCAAATGGAGCGGAGGTATTTATGATGAAGGAAGAAGACAATGGTTGTATCCGTTAACACTAAATACAAAGGCGCAGGATGCTTTTAAAGTGAATGAATTCAATCATTATAAAATAGAGTGCATAGGTAATGAAATGAAAACATGGGTTAATGGAATTCCCGTCGCTTATCTCGTTGACACAATAGATCAAAAAGGTTTTATAGCCTTGCAGGTACACCAGGTAGGTAGTGAAGACGAAGCTAATAAGAAAACCTATTTTAAAAACATACGCATCAAAACAACAGGGTTGCAACCTACTCCATTTTCTCCAGGTGTATTTGTAGTTGATTATGTTCCCAATCATTTAACCAATTATGAAAAACAAACAGGATGGAAATTATTATTCGACGGAAAAACTTATACCGGTTGGAGAGGTGCTTATCTAAAATCCTTTCCTAAAAAAGACTGGGTAATAAAAGATGGTACTATTACAGTGCTTGAGTCAGAAGGTAAAGAAGGCGGTGAAGGAGGTGATATAGTAACAACAGGAGAATACAAAGCATTTGATCTTTCTTTTGAATTTAAATTAACACCGGGAGCCAACAGTGGTGTAAAATATTTTGTTACCCTTTCTGAAAATAATTCAGGGTCGGCTATCGGGTTAGAATACCAGGTATTGGATGATTCATTGCATCCTGATGCAAAACTGGGAAGAAATGGTGACCGGACATTGGCATCCTTGTATGATTTAATGCCTTCTAAAAAACCTGCATCAGTTATTCGTCCTATTGGTGAATGGAACACAGGAAGAATCGTTGTATATCCTGATAATAGGGTGGAGCATTATCTCAATGGTATAAAAGTATTGGAATATGTAAGAGGATCAAAGGAATTTCGTGATCTTGTTGCCATCAGTAAATTTGTAATCTGGAAAAATTTTGGTGAAGCCCCGGAAGGCCATATCCTTTTGCAGGACCATGGTAATACAGTTAGCTATAGAAGTATTAAAGTAAAAGTTCTTTAAACTGACTTTTGTTTTTGATTCGCAGGGATCATATCAATTTCTGGCTGCAAGAAATATAAACTTTTAGAATTTTATCTTTTCCATTCTTGATTGAATGAAAAGTATAATGTGGATAGCAATTAGAAGTTCAAATACAATTTCTTTGACGATCATAGGTAAGAATTTAAAATAAAAATTCTATTAACGAAAAAAACGTGCCTAAAGGAAATTTAGTTTGTTAAAAAGGAAAGATACAGGAATCTATGAAGCATTATAAAAATATTTTCACAAATTATTAGTAATTCCTAAATGATAAGTGTAAGTCAATTTACATTTCAACCTTCTTACTATTATTCACCACCTTTACATTCCACCAATAAGTGAGTTTTAGCATCAACGCCCTGTTTCTTACTGAGAAGGGAGCCGGTAAATAATTATCTGTATATACAATAAAAAGATCTGAAGCTGGTTTGTAGCGCCACTGAAACCTTGTGTTGAGGTTGATATTATTAAGTTGCTCGTTGTATTGTACAAAAGTGGTGAAGAACAATTTGTTGGTCATAGTAACATCTATCTTCGGGCCAATAAGCCAAAATTTTGTAAGGTTCCATGGGGCAGGTAAGCTGATATTATTATAGCTCACATTTATGGCCATACTTACATAAGGCTGAAACCGATATCCCAGATCTGCTACAATGTTGTACCTGCTTCCATTAGCATAGTATCCACCGAAGCGGGTTGAAAGGCCATAGGTGATAAGGCTTTCCGGTTTTGAAACAAAATCTGATCCAAATGCATACCAGCTATGTTTGGTGCCACGGGCCAATGTGTCTTTCTTGAAATTGGTAGGGTCAAATGGTTTCTGAAGTTCTACATAATCATGAGATACCCAGCCGGTGAAAAGGCTTTGATTGCGGAAATTAAAATTATAGGCAAGGTACCCTTCATCATCTGTTCGCCGGAACGATTCGTTAGTATACAAAGTATAATTGAATTTTGGGCCATGCGATAAAATAATTCCACCTTTTGGAAAGAAAGTATAGCCCGCCATTGGATTCAATTTGATATATCCATTCCGCGGCACATAACCTACTTCTGCATTGTAGTTTTTACCTACATACTCATGTTCCCAATACAAAAGCCATCGCCGGCTATTATATTGAAGGTGCGCGGCATGTACAAAATCATTTTCTCGTTTATCCGGGCTAAATGATTTTAATACCATTGCCTTTCCTGTCCATACATTATTGGGTGAGGCAAGGTTGTATTCAAGGCCCACATTCCTGTTATATTGGGAATACACCTGTTTGGTGGAATCGGTGCCGGGCGTGTAATGTAAAGATTGTTTATTAACGAAGATGATTCCAATGTTTGATCTTGAAAAAACACGGCGTTGTACAGAAGCAACTGTAAAATTCTGTGCAGGCAAACCTATTGAACCTACTTTTCCTGTTTGCATATCCATAGCACCAATTCTCCAGTTCTTATCAAGCCTGCCACTTAATCTCGCACCATAATTGATAGGAACACCCAATCCAATCCTTCTTGAAAAAAAAGGGCGGATAGAAGAGTATCCAAAGTTGGCAAACAAGTCACCATTCTCTAAAAAGAATTGCCGCTTTTCAGGAAAAAACAATTCATAACGATCAAGGTTGGTTACCTGTTGGTCAATCTCAACCTGTGAAAAATCCGGATTAACAGTAAGGTCTAAATTGAGTGAAGAGTTAATGGCTATCTTAGCATCTACTCCAATGTCTTTCCGGTAATTTGTCGGAGTTTTATTTTCCTGGCTCTTGCTTAAACCTCCCAATACATAAGGAATTACTGAAATGTTGGCCCCTGAAGCGGGTGGCGTTTCATCCCAAATAAGGTTACCGGTATAAGCCAATGAAGCGGTAGGAAACTGCCGTGGCATAGGTGCCCATGAACTTTTCTCCGATGTTCTGAGATCATTTCGGCTGAAATTGACACCCCAGGTTTTTACCCCGTTTTTGTAACGTATGCTTGAAAAGGGAATTGCCATTTCGAATATCCATTTATCATCATAATTTGTCACTTTGGAGGTCCATTTATTATCCCAGTTTAAATCTACTTTACCACCTTCGTACATGGTGCCATCCCATTGCGCGCCTGCTGCATTAGCACCGAAAGAAAACCCGTTAGTCAGATCATTGAACGGATCAATAAATACCAGGAAATTATCATTTTTTCCAAATACAAAATCGCGCCTGAGCGATTCCACAAAATAATGACCAGGAAGAATTTTATGACATATTGCTATGAGGTAAAGGTTATGATCATCATAACACATCCTTACTTCCGTTTTTACTCTCGCAAAAGAAGTGTCCATCGGGAGCACCATAAAAAATGGGGATGTAGAATCAGCCTGCTGCCAGGCTGCATCATCCATTAATCCATCAACTTTTATAGGTATAGAAGTTCTATGAATATGCAACTGAATAGATGCGTTCTTTTTTTGAGCAACTACTTTAAAAGAAATAAGGAAGAGGAAGCTAATCGTAAAAAACAATAACTTATTTGAAATGCTAACTGCCGATTGATTCAATATAAAATCTTTTTTTAATGAGTTTTTAGAATTTAATTTATTATTAATAACCCCAACTCTTCATAACTTTTAAATCCTCTTTTGAACATTCAAGAGGCGTTATTCCCTGGTAGGATTCCTGTTCAATAATGAATTCTGTTGTGCCACCCGATTTTCTGAAGAGGTCTACAATTTCTTTTACAGGCAAAATTCCTTTACCTAATATGGTGCTTTCGTAATTATCATTCATCTCACCTTTATCCTTGGCTTTGATCTCATCTTTTACGTGCATGCTTTCAAATCTGCCCGGATGTTTTTTAAGTATATCCAAAGCCCTTCCGCCTGCTCCGTACATGTTGCCAATATCAATTTGCTGCAATACTAATTCAGGATCAGTTTTCGCCAAAATAATATCATAGATCTGCTCACCATTCAATGAATATTTGAATTCAAAATCGTGATTATGGTATCCAAATTTTAATCCTGATTTCTTGCATAGCTCACCAGATTTATTGAATTTGTCGAGAAAGCTTACCAGGTCATCATAATTTTGTCGAAGGCTTTCATCAAGCCATGGGCTTATTACATATTGTTCTCCTACTATTGCGGCATCTTCTACTGTTTGCTTCCATTCATCCGTAAAATCATTGGTTGTTTTATTCCAATGGCTATCATTCATTACCGTGTGGCCGCTCGGCATTTTAAGTCCAAGATCGCTCAACACTTTTTTAAATTCAGAAGCGGTATATCCATAAAATTTTCTGTCAACATAATTGGCATGTTCCACATTTTTGTATCCCATATCAGCAAGCTGCTTCAAGGTGCCAAGAGGATCTTTTTTCATGTCATCCCGAACGGAATAAAGTTGTAATCCTAAGGTAGTATTCATAGCTTTAGTATTTGCAAAAATATTGTTGGATAAAAACATAGTTCCTGCAAGGGATAGGGAACCATTAACAATGAATTTTCTTCTGGATAGTGGCATTTTTCGTAGATTTTATTATTAATAATAAGAATTGTATTTGTAATTTAATTTTTTTTATCTGTAAACCCGGTTTTTGCGACCTGTTTTTTGGTCAACTTTCTTTTACTTTCATTTCCTCCGGATCCCAGTAAATTATTTTCTTTTTAAAATAACTTTCATTGCAAGCCAGGCTGGGAGCCGCTGCCCTGAAACCAAACACCGCATCTTCTACAGGTTGTTTACCTGTTCTTACGCTGTTAAAAAAATTAATGTGGTGCTCAAGGTGTTCATCGTATCCATTTGGTTCCCTGTAAATAATATCCGGCTTTGTGATTCTTTTTTGTTCATCAGCGCTGTATTTCTGGTTATACTGTTTTTTTAAAGTTTCCTGCATAGCTTCCGGATAAGTATCCAATGCATCCCAACCACCGATACCCGGTGCCTTGGACATTATACTGTGATGCACGGTTAATCCGTTGCCGCCTATATTTATGGTGCCTTCATCACCTACAAATTGTATCGTTTCCGAACCTCCGGTACCACTTACAAAGTTTACCTGTAGGGTTAATTGAAAAGGCGGATGCTCGGGAGTTTCCGGGTATCGCAAAATGCCTGTCATTACATCTGGCACATTACGGCCATCTTTCCAATAGCATAATTGGCCGGAAGCGAATATCGCATCAGGGCCTTTGGAATCTGTAATTACATGCGTGCCGGAAAGCAGGTGAACAAAAAGATCCCCTGCCACACCCGTACCAAACTCCTTATAGTTTCTCCACCAGAAAAACTTTTTTGCATCATAAGGCATTTTGGGCATACCCGCTATATACCTTTCCCAGTCAACAGTTTCAGGAGATTCATCTGTGGGCATGGTATATTCCCATGCACCCAAAGCATCCTGCCGATCGTAAATGGCGTTTACCATATTGAGCTTTCCAATTTCGCCCGACTTATACAATTCATGAGCTTTTGCATAAACAATGCTGCTTACACGCTGGCTTCCAACCTGCATAATTTTGTTGCTTGCCTTTTGCGCTTCTATTACTCCAAGCCCCTCGTTGATATAATGTACCATCGGCTTTTCACAATAAACATGCTTGCCTTTTTGCAATGCTTCTTTGGTAATTCGTGCATGCCATTGATCGCAGGTGGCAATTATCACAGCATCTATATCTTTCCGGTCTAAAATTTTCCGGTAATCATTGGTTACAAAAAGATCATTTCCATGTAATTCTTTTGCACGTTCAAGTCTTCCTGAATAGAGATCGCATGCGGCTACTAATTGCACACCAAGAACCTTCAATGCTGTGTTGGTATTGTTATTGCCCATAATGCCCATACCAATAACAGCTACATTGATCCTGTCATTTGATGAAATATTTTTTTGATAATGGATAACACGCTCTTCCATTTTTTCTTCTGCGGCAAAGGAGGCCAGGGAGCCAGCGCCTAGCGCCAGGGTGGTACCGGTTATTTGTTTAATAAATTTTCTACGTGATGATGATGACTCTTTTTTCTTTTGCATGTTTACCAATTTTTTTAAAAGGAGAACCAATAAATTTTAAAAAGTAATGATGGAAAAACTACTGAATTGAAAGTTCCTATAGATAAATGTAAATATTTTTTCAGTACAAATCAGGTAAAAACTTTTGTATTAAATCCTGTTTTAATAATTACAAAATCCAGGTAAATACATTACCAAAAATGTATTGATTCTTTCATATATCAATGCACAGCAATCCTAAGCAGAAGCAATATCCGCTATTTGTGTTTTTAAACCAAAATGAATTTTATTCCCTTTCATAAATCTGCTATGAAGGTGCCAGGTTGGTTCAATTCTCAAACTTAAAATATATAAATTCCCTTATAGCAGGCATCTTCAAAAAAATATAAAAGAGATTTGTACATTTACCTCTTAAAGGAGGTGCTTGAATAATCTGGCACCAATTGATGAGTGACATCGCCCCAAAAATCCTGAAAACTAATAGGTAAAGAGGATTATTTGATAGAAATCTATTCTAAAACTGTTTTAATATGTATTACAGATCATTACAAAAAAAGAATTGCAGATTTATTTCTGTAAAATTCAGAACCTTCCCATTTCTCTTCTTCTTTATTTTTACAGGCTTTATTAACAGCTATGCACAAACGTATAATCGCGGCGTAGGCTGCATAATCTTTGATAAATAAAGGGAATACAAATGAAACTATTATTTTTTTGCCCACGTTGGGGACAGGAGCATATTGAATGGGATATTTTTTTAAGCAAAGTAAAACAGGAAGGTTATGATGGGGTAGAAGCCAGTTTGCCTTTTGATGAAAAAGAAAAAAATGAAATATTAAATGGATTACAAAAACACGGGCTTCTCTTCATAGCACAGCATTGGGAAACTGTAGAAAAAGAATTTCAACTGCATTGTAATAAGTTTGAACACAGGTTGCGAAACCTTGCATCTGCAACGCCATTATTTATAAATACACAAACAGGAAAGGATTATTATTCATTTGAAAAAAATGAACAGCTTATTGCCATTGCAAGAAATATTTCAAATAAAACAGGTGTAAAAATTGTACATGAAACCCACCGCGGCAAGTTTAGTTTTGCGGCACATATTGCACAACAATATTTTGAAAAAATTGATGACCTGCGAATTACACTAGACATATCTCATTGGTGTAATACGGCGGAAACATTTTTGCATGATCAGGAGCAAGCGGTAGCATTAGCCATTTCCAGGACTGATCATATCCACTCAAGGGTTGGTTATACTGAAGGCCCGCAAATAACTGACCCGCGGGCACCTGAGTGGAAAGAAGCACTTGATTTTCACCTGCAATGCTGGGATAAAGTGGTTGCTATCAAACAAAAAGAAAATACTGAATTCCTAAGTTTTACATCAGAGTTTGGGGCACCGCCTTATTTGGCTTTGCTGCCTTACACAAAGCAGCCTGTGGTAAACCAATGGGAGATAAATGTACACATGATGCATTTATTGAAAAGCAGGTATGCGACGTCTTTATAATGTTGCTGAATTTTATAACGTCATTGCTCCGTCCGAGTATCCCTCCGCACATTGCCAGGAGGGATACACGATTCCGGAAAAGTAAATTCAAATCTGACGTTATATAGAAAATATCTCTTTATTTTTTCACCAGCTTATCCATGAAGAGATACCTGTCGTGATGCTGCTCGGCTTCTGCTCCTGTATTCACATTTATATGCATTACTTCTACAGCTTTGCTGTTATTAACAGCGGGCCATGTAGGTACACCCAATCCATTCGGATTTCCTGTTTTTATAAAGTTGGCAAAGAAGTTTTGCATAATGGTTGAAACCAGGTAATCATCAGGCTGCCAGTCGTAAACGCGGTTAGTGGGCAGGTTACCCATTGCATATTCAATTTCTGCTGAATGTACCGCCCCTATGGCGGGAGGCATTGGAGGCGCTTTTGCAGCAGTGGTGTCTTTTGTTATGCCACCTGCAAGATTTGCAACAGCATTACCCATTTCTGAACGCATTGCCGGGCGCGGACGTGCAAAGAAATAACGATATACAGGTTTAACTCCTGTTTTGCTTTGCACATCACTCCATTTCCATGTGCTGAAAGCAATAAACCTGTCGCTTGCCAGAGCTGTGGCAGCTTGCATTACTTCAGCATCATTATCTGCATGATATACTTTTAAGGCTTCCTTTGCATTTTCACCATATAATTTTTGTACTGCTTTTGTATAGTTTTCAAGAGTTGGCGCCTCATTGCCCAATATCATGTGATAATTCATTTCTGCTGAATTCCATCCAACGAGTAATGGCACATGAGCCTGTTCACCTTTCTGATAAATATCAAGAGGCGATTTTGGAAAGAAATAACCATCAACATCTACGGGGAAGGTGCCATAACCCATATTTTTAGTGGAATTCAGTAATTCATCTGCTGGCATGGCACGCAGGTCTGCCAACGATTTTTTATCAATCTTATTTGCAAAATCAGCTCCTGCTTTTTCTGCATTCTGTAATGTTGCAGTAGGGGAGAGGCCGAGCAATGATCCGCTTTCGCCAATGGCACCTGCAATAATATTTTTTGATAAAGGAGAAGCCATTAAAGCACTAACAGAAAATGATCCTGCTGATTCTCCTGCTATAGTTATTTTTTTAGGATCACCACCAAAGGCGGCAATATTTTGTTGCACCCATTTCAAGGCAGCGGCCTGGTCGAGCAATCCATAATTACCTGATGCATGATGAGGTGATTCTTTTGTAAGACCCGGGTAGGAGAAAAATCCAAACACGCCTAACCGATAGTTTACCGTAACGGCAACAATGCCCCGGCGTGACATGCTTTCACCATCATACCTCGGTTCTGATCCATCACCGGCAATATAGCCGCCACCATAAAAATATACAAGTACAGGAAGTTTTTCATTACCTGTTTTGGCGGGTGTCCATACATTAAGGTACAGGCAATCTTCGCTCATGCCATTTGAACGAAAGTCCATATCGCCGAATACATTCAATTGCATAGCACGCGGACCAAATTTATCTGCTTCGCGTACGCCGCTCCAGTTCTTTACAGGCTGTGGCTCTCTCCATCGCAGATTACCTATAGGTGGCGCTGCATAAGGAACTCCTCTAAAGACAGCAATTCCCGATT
>DATCMY010000259.1:0-5890 GCA_036565505.1 Hanamia sp. | reverse complement strand
GAATATGAATTTCTACCAAAAGATAGATGGATTTGAAAAACATAACAGGTTAAATAAAATGGCTACTACAAAAACCCTGCATGTGTCACTCAATTTTGCCCCGTCAGAAAAGCTGTCCAACATCAGGTTAATTGAGGTCGCAAATGTGTATATGGAGAAGATTGGTTTTGGCGAACAACCCTTTCTTGTTTACAAACATGACGATGCAGGACATCCGCACATTCATATTGTCAGCACAACTATTAAGGAAGATGGTAGTAGAATTAATACTCATAACATTGGCAGGAACCAATCTGAAAAAGCAAGAAAAGAAATAGAGCAAATGTATGGCTTGGTAAAAGCAGAACGGCAGCAGCAACTAATGAAGCCTGGTATTAAGCCGGTGGATGCTGCGAAAGTCATCTACGGTAAGTCGGAAACCAAGCGGAGTATTTCCAATGTAGTGGGGTCAGTATTCAGCCAATACAAGTTTACTTCCTTACCGGAATTTAATGCTGCCTTGAAACAGTTCAATGTAATTGCCGATAGAGGTAAGGAAGAAGGAAGGATTTATAAGAACCGTGGATTGGTGTACCGCATCTTAGATGACTATGGCAACAAGGTTGGCGTACCTATCAAAGCAAGCTCCATTGGTTGCAAACCTACCATGGATAATCTGGAGAAGAAATTTACTACCAATGAAATTGCAAGAGAGCCATTGAAACAAAGAACCAAAAATACTATTGATGAATGCTTACAATCATCACACAACAGTATAAAAAATTTAGTTACTGCTTTGCATCAAAAACAAATCTACACCGTACTAAGACAAAACGCAGAAGGAAGATTGTATGGTATCACTTTCGTGGACAATCAAAACAAAATTGTTTTCAATGGTAGTGATTTAGGCAAAGGATATAGTTCGGCTGCCTTGCAAAGCAGACTTTCTACTGTCAGTGAAAATATTTTGACAAAAGATGAAACAAACAGCAGCGATTCCTCCGGCTCTTTACAAAATGGAATGATGCCTCAAAAACACCAAGAGAAAGCAATTGCAACTACTTCTAAAAACGAAAGTTTATTGGATGTATTACTATCTGCAAAAGAACAATACGATAACACACCATCAAGTCTGCTGAAAAAGAAAAGAAAGAAAAAGAAAAAATACTTTGATTTATAAAACTTAAAATAAACGTTATGTCAGTTACAGGAGAGAATGAACAGGGGCTGCGAAAGATAGTTGACCTGACAAGATTTGCAAGCATTTTTATTTTGCTGCTGCATTTTTATTATTACTGCTATGCAGCATTTAAACAATGGAAAATAAAAAGCACCATAACTGATAGGCTATTGACAAACATTATGCACACCGGTTTATTCAGCAATCAATATACTTCCAAATTTTTAGCGATTGGATTATTGGTAATTTCTTTGATGGGAGCACAGGGCAAAAAGGATGAAAAAATAAACAGGAGAAGTATTGCTGCTTACTTAATGATTGGCTTGTTGCTTTTCTTTGGAAGTAGTTTATTATTTGATTTAAATTATTCTGTTGAAAATATTGCCATCATTTATATTATTGTAACCGGCATTGGTTTTTTACTTATCCTGGCTGGTGGTAATTTACTCAGCCGTTTAATCAGGCTGAATTTATCCAACGATGTTTTCAATTCTCTCAATGAAACTTTTCCGCAGGAAGAAAGACTATTATCCAACGAATATTCCATTAATCTTCCGGCCAGGTATAATTTAAAAAGCAGGGTAAGGAAAAGCTGGATAAATATCATCAATCCATTCAGGGGATTGTTAGTGATTGGTAGCCCAGGTTCCGGTAAAAGTTGGTTTGTTATTCAGCATGTTATCAAACAGCATATTGAAAAAGGTTTTGCAATGTTTGTATATGACTTTAAATACGATGACTTATCCAAAATAGTTTACAATTGGTTGCAACAAAATAAAAATAAATATTTAGTACCCCCATCTTTCTATGTCATCAATTTTGACAACCTTTCTGTTTCACATCGGTGCAACCCATTAGATCCTTCTTCTATGAATGATATTACTGATGCAACAGAATCAGCCAGAACAATTCTTTTAGGGTTGAACCGAGAATGGATAAATAAGCAGGGAGATTTCTTTGTAGAATCACCCATTAATTTTGTTACAGCTATCATTTGGTTTTTGAGAAAATATGCTGATGGGAAATATTGTACCCTGCCGCATGTAATAGAACTGATGCAGGCTGATTATGATGAACTATTTCCTGTACTCAACACTCAACCAGAAATTGAAGTATTGGTAAATCCATTTATCACAGCATATCAAAACGATGCAATGGAACAATTAGAAGGACAGGTAGCGAGTGCAAAAATTGGTATGGCCCGTTTGGCTTCGCCACAATTGTATTGGGTGTTGTCGGGCAATGATTTTACATTGGACATAAACAATCCCAAACATCCCAAAATAGTTTGCGTGGGCAACAACCCGGAGAAGCAACAAATCTATGGAGCAGTTTTATCACTGTATATTTCAAGATTGGTAAGACAGGTAAATAAAAAAGGAATGCTAAAATGCAGTTTGGTTTTTGATGAATTCCCAACCATCTATTTCAATAATATGGATAGCTTGATTGCCACCGCAAGAAGCAATAAAGTTGCCACTACATTAGCCATGCAGGATTTTAGCCAGTTGAAAAAGGATTATGGAAAAGAACAAGCCGATGTAATAATAAATATTACCGGCAATATCATCAGCGGCCAGGTTATGGGTGAAACATCCAAACTTCTATCAGAACGTTTCGGCAAAATCATGCAGGATAGGCAAAGTGTATCCGTAAACCGCTCTGATACTTCTATCAGCCAATCCAAGCAGTTGGATAGTGCCATACCAGCGTCTAAAATCGCTGCTCTTTCTTCCGGTGAGTTTGTAGGGCTGGTTGCCGATAACCCTGATGAAAAAATAAAGCTCAAAATGTTTCACGCCGAGATTATTAATGACGCAAAAAAGCTTAATGAGGAAATAATCCGGTACAAAGACATTCCTGTAGTATCTAACGTTACCCAACAACAGGTAATGGATAATTATTACCAGGTGAAGATGGAGGTGAAGCGTTTGATAGGGGACGAGGTGGAGAGGTTGAAAATGGAGTTAAAAGAGTAAGAATCACTTATTCCATTTGTTCAAGGTAGTATATGCCGATGCTCTCGGTTGATATTGACCTGACTTACCTGCCGATAGAAGACAGGCCGACAACCGTTGCCAATATCGCTGCGGCTTTGGAAAGAATCAAAGCCGGTCTTGAAAAAGTTATTCTGGATGTGCGTATCACACACAGGCAGGACGTGGGGAAATTACAAATTTCGGCGCGGGGCGTTGATGTCAAGCTGGAAGTGAATTTAGTCATGCGAGGCACATTGGCGACGCCAGTAAAAATGCAACTGTGCCAAAAGGGGCAAAATGAATTTGAAGCCTTTACTTACGAAAGATGGGGATTTTAGATGAAAATAATTTTGCCACTAAAGAATATAATTATTTGAATTTAATTGATAAAATTCCGGTAATAACTAAACGCGGATTTCATTCTAAAAAAATAATTATTAGTGTTGCAGGATTGGAATATTTTGAACAAAAAAAAATCTATGATAAAATAAGGGAGCAGGATAGAATCTATTTGGAAAATGTTTGTGGTATAAAAGTTTAATAACCTGAGTTCGGGATAAGAAAACAGTAAAAATAATGATAGAAAAGAAGAAAAGTGGAATACTTTTTGCTTTATAAATAGTTGACAATCAATTTAATAAGTCAATTATGAGTGCTCCACTTTTCAAGGACAAAGTTGCAGAAATTTTTGTAAAAGTTGATGATTTTTGTAATCATTTTGAAGATGAATTCAAAAAACACAGTTTACCACCTGCAATTGGCACCAAAACAAGAAATAGAAAGACTACTTTATCCGATTCGGAAGTAATCACCATTTTGATTACTTTTCATGGCGGCCAGTTTAGGAATTTCAAGCATTTTTACTGTAACTATGTTTGCCTTCATTTAAGGGACTGCTTTCCCGATGTGGTTTCCTATAATCGTTTCATAGAATTGACTCATCGATGCGCAGTACCATTTATGTTGTTTCTGCATTACTGCTGCAGGGGTGAATGTACGGGCATCAGTTTCATTGATTCTACTGTTTTAAGAGTATGCCATAACAAAAGAATTAAACGCAACAAAGTATTTAAAACAATGGCAAAAGTGGGCAAATCTACCGTAGGCTGGTTCTTTGGTTTTAAACTGCATTTAATCATTAATGATAAAGGTGAAATCCTCTCTTTCTATCTCTCACAGGGGAATATAAGTGACAACAATGCTAAAATAATTACCCGGATGACTAAAGAAATATTTGGAAAAGTATTTGGCGACAAAGGTTATATCAACAAAGCATTGGCCGATTTATTATTTGATGATGGGATACAATTAATAACCGCTGTAAGAAGAAATATGAAACAAAAAGCATTGAGTAATGAAGAAAAATTATTGCTACGCAAACGATCTGTGATTGAAACCGTTAATGATGAATTGAAAAATATTTGCCAGGTAGAACATACCAGGCATCGCAGTATAGCCGGATTTATTTTAAACATCATGAGTGCTATTGCTGCTTACTCTTTCTTTCCTAAAAAACCTTCTATTAAAAAAGATATTGAAGAAACTAATCCTACCCTTATTGCTCAATTAAATCAACCCAAATTAATAGCAGCTTAACCCGAACTCAGGTTAATAAGGCCACTATATTGACTCAAAGAGTTTTTTGGTGAATTCGTCGAGAAACTTTTTTTTTGCCCGTATTGCAGCCATAATGGTCATATGTGCAATTATACTATTCTGAAATAGGCCTGAAAACTACAATTATACGATCGAATAGAAATGTGATTTTGATTCGGTAATGGGCAACTTCAAATTTTAAAATATCATACCATCGTTAATGTTTGACGTAAGTACCAAAGCTTAAAGACTGTACAAATGAAAACTCCGCTATTACCTCCTCCTTAATTGTTGAAACAAATACCGCAAGTATTCGGCGTTTGACTTCATAATTAATAATATGTTATCTCAAATTATAATGAAAAATTTTTTGATTTGAGATGAAAATAAAATTATTTTAATAAAGTGGAATACTATAAGTTTGATACAGAAATGTATACCAAAAAACAATAGTGTCCTAAAGGTTTTTAATTTGAAATAAAGTTATTGATTCTATTGAATCAGAGGTGGCCAAAAATCGTTTTAAAATAATAAACCCTGTACAATTAAGTTTTCATCTGCTTTAGGAGGCTCATCAAAGGGTTTGTCAAGCCACAACTGCAATTCGGTTTTTACAAATAAATTTAACCGGATAAAAGCTACCAGATTAGACAGGTGCCATCCAAATTTTGCCATTGCTTTTAAAGCCTTTAAAATAAGAATAGTAATCAATGCGGTCCAAATTTGAATCATAACCGCATTTTCGCTGGTTCCGATAAAGGACTTGATATGCAATAGCTGTTTGATATCCCTGAAAAATATTTCCACCTGCCAGCGGCTTTTATAAAGCTCGCCAATGGTGCTGGCGGCCCATTTGGTGTGGTTTGTTATCAACTCTATCGTTTGTTTATTCACATCATCCCAAACAGCTATTCTTCTTAACTGCTTTGGATATTTTTCTTTTGAACCGTCATTTTTGAGTTCTATAATTTCATCCTTAATGACATGATGGTGTCTGTTTTCCGGCAGTACGCATTCTTTTATTACGCGGTATTGAAGATTGTCCTTATGACGGATTACAAACAAAACCCCCTTGTTGTCCCAAATATTTAATAAAGACAAATCATTATAAAAACGATCAGCTACGATGACACTTCCTTTCAGCAAAGGGATATCA
>DATCMY010000258.1:0-5667 GCA_036565505.1 Hanamia sp. | reverse complement strand
GTTTTATATCTTACCAGGAAAATATTGATACCCCTACAGGGGAATTGATATTTCATGTAATGGGGTAAAAGCCAATAAGAATCCTTTGCTCACATAAATTCATTTTTTTATACATAGGCAATTCCATATGTAAAGATTTTGCCATTTTCTTTACACAATACTTTATATTTGTATAAGTTTTTTAAATTTCTTTACATATGAAAGGCTGGACATTAGATAAACTTCCTTTAGCAATAGAGCTAGAAACCATAAAAGTGCTAAAAGCATTGCCTTCTGCACATGCGGCATTGGCAGAATTGAAAGGGATCGCTTCAACAATTCCAAATCAAAATATTTTAATAAACACGTTAGGACTTCAAGAAGCAAAAGACAGTTCCGCTATTGAAAATATCATTACTACCCACGATGATTTATATAAATATGAACTGAATCTTGATGCATTTAAATCGCTGGAAGCAAAAGAAGTACAGAACTATATATTGGCTTTAAAAAAAGGATTTGAACTTATCAAAACAGATGGTTTATTAACCAATAGAACTATTATTAAAATTCAGGAAACTTTAGAAGATAACAATGCTGGATTTAGAAAACTTCCTGGAACTGCCCTTAAAAATGCGGTTACGGGTGAAGTTGTTTATACCCCACCACAGGATTACGAAGAAATAACTCAGCTGATGTCTAATTTAGAAAAATACATCAATGATTCTGAAATGCAGGATTGCGACCCATTAATAAAAATGGCAATGGTTCATTTTCAATTTGAAAGCATTCATCCATTTTATGATGGAAATGGGCGTACTGGAAGAATTATTAATATTCTCTATTTGATTTTGGAAGGACTACAAAACCTACCCATATTATACTTGAGTAGCTATATTATTAAGCATAAAGTTGATTACTATCGTCTTTTACAAAAAGTAAGAGATGAAAATTTATGGGAAGAGTGGCTTTTGTTTATGATCAAAGGAATTGAAATTACTGCCAGGGAAACCATCGAATTGATTATCAAAATCAAAGACTTAATGTTGGATTATAAGCATATATTAAGAGACAATTATAAATTTTACAGTCAGGATTTACTGAACAACTTATTTAAACACCCTTATACTAAAATTGAGTTTTTAGTAAACGATTTAGGCGTTTCCAGATTAACTGCCGGAAACTACCTGAATAAACTGGCAGAAGATAAAATGCTGAGAAAAGATAAACTAGGTACTGGAAATTATTACATTAACGAAGGTTTATTTGAACTGCTAACAAAGCGGTAATACAATATCATATTTAGTTCTTAATGCAGGCACTCATGCTTGACAGCTTCCGTTATTTCCGCTTGTCAATAGAAAACCCCTTCAAATCAATTGTTCTGAAGGGGTTTTAATTTAAATTTTAACTTTTATTACAGCGTTGCCATATCAATTACAAAGCGGTAGTGCACATCCCCGGCAAGGGTGCGCTCGTAGGCCTCGTTTATTTGAGCGGCGCTAATTACTTCTACATCTGATGTGATGTTATGTTCTGCGCAGTAATCCAGCATTTCCTGGGTTTCTTTTATCCCACCCACTAATGATCCCACCAGACTGCGGCGACCCATAATAAACGGAAAAGCAGACACAGGTGTTGGCTGTGGCGGAGCGCCAACTATGATCATTACACCATTGGTTTTTAAAAGACCCAGGTATTCGTTATAATCGTGCTGAGCAGAAACGGTATCTAAAATAAAGTCAAAGCTGCTGGCCATTGCTACCATCGCATCTTTATTGGTCGTCAGTTTAAAATGCTTTGCACCAAGTGCGGCCGCATCTTTTTCTTTACCCGGCGAGCGGCTAAGCATGGTCACTTCGGCACCCATTGATGCGGCTAATTTAACCGCCATGTGGCCCAGGCCTCCTAAGCCAACAACGGCCAGTTTATCGCCGGCTTTTACACCCCAGTGGCGCAGCGGTGAGTAGGTGGTAATGCCTGCACAAAGCAAAGGTGCTACCTTTTCGAGCGGTAATTTATCGGATACTGACAATACAAAATGCTGGGTAACCACAATGTGGCTGGAGTATCCGCCCAATGTAGTATATGTTTTGTCCTGACTTAAGGCATTGTATGTTTGGGTATTTCCGTTCTCGCAATATTGCTCAAGGTCAGCTTCGCAATTTGAACAATGCATGCACGAATCAACAAAACAGCCAACACCTACAGTATCTCCAACTTTAAATTTACTTACACCAGCACCCACGCTGGTTACCTTACCTACAATTTCGTGGCCCGGAACAGTGGGGTAAATCGTTCCGCCCCATTCATTTCGTGCGGTATGAATATCGGAGTGGCAAACGCCGCAATAAAGAATTTTGATTTCTACGTCGTCGGAACCGGGCTGGCGGCGCTCAATGGTAAATGGGGCAAGGGGTTTATCTGCAGCCTGTGCTGCATAAGCTTTTACTAATGTCATATCGTGTTTTTGTTTGATTTGCTGCTTCAAAAATGGGCACAAATAACTTAACGAAAGTTTGTGAAAAGCAATATTTTGAAATAGTGGCTGATATTGTAGACGTAAATAATACGACACTCATACAAACTGAATAATTACACCGAAAGTTTCTGCCGCCAAACTATTAGCGCCCATCGAAGGCGTTAATAGTTATCTCCCTCTCCCCAGTACCACATTAGTGTTTTTTATACCCGGTGTAAACGTTTTGAAACGCAATAATCCCGGAGGCTGAGTTTTTTATAAATTCCTTTAAGTTGATTATTAATATCTTATAGCAATAAAATTATTGCAGGTCTCTGAATAGGTCTCTCAAGCTAAGAGTGGCATAAAACGCTAACTCTGTAGTAAAATTTCCAATTTATTTGATAACTTAAAAATAATTACCGTTTAACAAACAGAAAATGTTGTGTTGGTTATCTGTCAGACTATTTTCAGCTAATAGATTTCACGATTTTTGCATAACTAAAAATGTTACTATTATGTTACTTTATTTTTTATTAAATTGACTATCAGCGTTGATGTAATCATAAGGACGATTCAAAAGATCATTCTCGGATTCTGGATTACGTTTTAATCAGCGCAAATGAATTAGATGCTATTATAAAAGATATAACCTGTAAAACTTATTCGGAAGAGTGCGAGCATATAATTACCTTAGGGTCAAATAAGTATAAAACATTTGTAGCATAAAGGGGTTTGATACTTGCCTAATGTTACTGATTAAACTAAGATGGACGCTGCTAAAGATATAAGCCGTTTGCTCGTAAATGAAACATTTGACGTGGATCTTTTTGTTCAATTATCGCCAGATATGATCTGCATTGCAGGCTATGATGGTTTTTTCAAAAAAATCAACCCGGCGGTGTCAAATACACTGGGATATACCCAGGAGGAGCTATTTTCAAAACCTATAAATGAATTTGTCTATATTGAGGACAAAGTTGCCACTATAGAAAGCAGAGAATCAGTCAAAAGATCCATCCCGCTAATCGATTTCGAAAATAGATACGTAACAAAATCGGGTGAGATTGTATGGCTGTCATGGACATCCATAGGAATAGAAGAAAAACAGGTTGTATTTGCAATTGCCAAAAATATTACCCACAAAAAGCGGCTTGAAGAAGATAGGAATTTATTATTAACTGATCTTACAGAAATCAATAATGAGCTTAAACAATTAGCTTATACTACCGCGCACGATCTAAGATCACCAGTAAATAGTTTACTTTCTATCTTCAGCCTGATAGACAATAAGAAGGTTGATAACGAAGAGGTTGTTGAATTATTGGATATATTAAAACAATCTACAGAGAGTCTTCGCAATACATTGGATAACTACCTCGATACCCTTATACAAAAAAGGAGTTTGAACATAAAGGTAAACAAGATTAGTTTAACGGAATCGTTTGACACAGTGCTAAGATCGTTACGGTCATTGATAATCGATACGAAAACTGAGATTATATTAGATTTTACGAAGGCGGATGTTGTAAATTTTAACAAAACCTATTTAGACAGCATATTCCTCAATTTAATCTCTAATTCAATTAAATATGCCAAGCCTAATACTTACCCTAAAATATCCTTGCACAGCGAAAACGTGAATGGAGTAGTTGTACTGGTCATTAAAGACGAAGGCCTGGGATTTGATATGGAAAAAGTAAAAGATCGGATTTTTGGATTTAGCCAAACGTTTCACGATAATAAAGACAGCAAAGGTATCGGTTTATATTTGGTGTACAATCATTTGGCCAGCCTTGGTGGTCATATCGATATTGACAGCCGTATTAATGAAGGTGCTACATTTACAATCACATTTAAGGCTTAGTGCCAAAACTTGATCTGAAAGGTACCCGCCTCCAGGCTCTACAACACAATTTCTTCAAACTAAAAGTTGTTCGTCGGGTATATTACCTGCTAATTCCGCTAACTTTTCCATAGTATAACCTTTCTCCTTTCGTAATTCTCTTACGCGGATTCCAAATGCTATAATAAGTTCATCGTTTCGGACGTTAATCACACTCGCTAAAATGCGATACCGAAGAGTACCCTTAAATGACTGCATCGGTTTCCCCTGGCTGATCAAGCCGTTTATTGCCCCATGTTGAAATTATTTATGCCTTTCGACGGGTTTGAAGGTTTGCTGATCAAGAGCCTTTAATTGCTAAGGGCCAAAGTCATTCCAAATTATATAAATCTTTGCTGAAATCCTGTAAAATTTCTACTTGTTCCCCGCCATAAGTTGTACTGTCAAATAAAATATCATGGTAGCACAATTTTTAGAAACATTAATCCTTCCCGTTATGGGCATTACCTGCGGTGCCTGCGCGTCCAGTGTGTAGTCGATAGTTGGTGCGTAGTAAGGCGTTGAAAAAGCGGAGGTTAATTATGCCAGCCAAACGATAAAGGTCATCTTTCATCCCGAAGGCATACAGAAAGCTGATATGCAAAAAGCAGTCAGGTCCATCGGGTATGACCTGATCACCGATACCGATAATGCAAGGGGGTGTTGCTAAAAGTTATCTGGCGTTAATATTTAATTTACAATAATTTACTTTATTTGACAAATAATTAATAGTTTTATTTTTCTAAACCGTGAGCGCGCTCCAAACACTTGATGATTCAGAATTACTTACTTTGCTAAAAGGAGGCAATGTGAGCGCATTTGACATTTTGTATAACCGCTATTGGGATAAAGTACTCAGTTTGGCTTATTGTAAAACGGGTGATTTGATGGAAGCTGAAAATATCATACAGGATGTTTTTGTTTCCCTTTGGAAAAGACGCGATTGTTTAAATATTAACGGTGAGTTTGCCAACTATCTTTTTGTTTCGGTGAAGTACAGAGTGCTAAAGGTGCTAGCCCTCCAACAGGCTGAACGTTCAGTAAACATTGAGCTGGCTGGTGAGCTATTAGATGATTCTACACAGGAGTACCTTGCTTTTGAGGACATTCGCGAACGCCTGGAATCACTTATCGGAAATTTACCTGAAAAAAGCCGGATAATTTATCTGCTAAAAAGCGAGGATAAAAGTTATAAGGAAATTGCGGACGAACTTAATATAACCGAAAAAGCGGTCGATGCACATTTATTACGTGCACGGCGGAAATTACGGATTGAGCTGCGGTCTTATTTAAGAAGCTTTTTACTCTGATTTATTCTGCTCTTTAAATATTTCATTTTTTT
>DATCMY010000257.1:0-1529 GCA_036565505.1 Hanamia sp. | reverse complement strand
TGTTTGGTAGTAAATACGTAAATTTCTTAAATGGCATAAATGCTTTACGTATGCAATTTTGGACTAGCTTAATAAGTCCTTTTTTTTATGTTGTTATAGCTCTTATTTTAATCAAATATTATAAAATGGGAGTTTATTCTCTTTTTATTGCCGCTATCATTGCAAATGCAAATGCCTATCTTATAGCACCATTACAGTATTATCAAATTATTATTAAGGGTAAAAAAGGAATTTGGATTAAATAATGACATAATGATTAAAGTGGTTCAACTACAATTTTCTAAAGAATCTGCAGGGAAATCTGCATTAAGACTTCATAATGCTTTTTGTCAAAAAGGTATAGATTCAAGTATTATTTCTTTAAATTCTGATGATATTATTGATACAAAAATCACATATCTGAGGAAAAAATCAAGAATAATTTCAAAATTAGATTCCAAAATTAAAGCCTACATCAACCGCAATACCATTAAGGAATACGGAGAATTTTCTTTCCCCATTTTGGGAACAAATGTATCAGGTATGCAGGAAATAAAAAATGCTGACGTGCTATATCTACATTGGACACTTGGTGGCTTTTTAAACTTATCCAATATACAAAAACTATTAAAGCTTGGAAAACCAATGATAGTAATCATGCATGACATGTGGCACATAACTGGAGGTTGTCATTATAGTTTTACATGTGAAAAATTTGTTTCAGGTTGCTATAATTGTCAGATGTTACCCAGACAAAGAAAGAATGATTTATCCGCTAAAGGGTTTTATAAAAAATTAAAATTATATTCAAAATTTGACAATCTTTACTTTGTTTCTCCAAGTAAATGGTTATACGATTGTGCAAAAAAAGCTTTATTAACCAAAAATAAACCCATATACTATATTCCTAATGTTATTGATAATAAGCTCTTCAAACCATTCGATAAAAGTATTGCGAAGAAAATTTTGAATATTGATATCAATGAAACAGTAATAGCATTTGGTGCCGTCAAGGTTAATAGCCCATATAAAGGTTGGACATATCTGCAACAAGCATTGGAAATATTAAGTCAAGATAAAGATTTCAGTAACACAACAATATTAATATTTGGCAGTGGTTATGATAAACAAATCGCAAATGCAATTCCATTTAAAACGAAATTTATGGGATATTTAAAGGATGATTATTCTGTTATTCTTACTTATAATGCATCAGATGTTTTTATTGTCCCATCCATAGCTGACAATCAACCAACTACAGTAATGGAAAGCATGTGTTGTGGAACACCAGTAGTTGGGTTTGATATTGGAGGGATTCCCGATATGATTAACCATAAAGTAAATGGATATCTGGCAAAATATAAAAATTCAGAGGATATTGCAGATGGTATTAGGTTTTGCATTAAAAATAAAATAAGAGGAAAAATTCTTCCATCATTTGAAAAAAATGAAATAGTTAAAAAACATTTAGACATAATAAATAGTCTTTTACAATAAAGATTTGAATAAAAGAAATCTTATTAATAACTTATGAACAAGGTATTAATATC
>DATCMY010000256.1:0-7196 GCA_036565505.1 Hanamia sp. | reverse complement strand
ACTTTAACCAGCTCCCAATCTGTATATGGGAACAATCTTTTTCAAAATAGCCAGATATTGGAACTTTCACAACTTTCTACTCCACCTCTTGATTATCCAATTGGCGTTGGTGATCACATTATTGTTTCGCTCTGGGGCGGTGCTGATTTTGAGCAGGATTATATTGTAGCCCGCGATGGTTCCATCTTTCCACAGGGGTTAGGTAAAATGACGGTTCAAGGGCTTACCTTTTCTAACGCCCGAGCCATTATTTACGATCGGTTTAGGAAAGTTATCCCGGCTTCTACTAATATTTCGGTTACACTCGGTCAACCTCGGAGTATTATTGTACAGGTGTCGGGTAATGTAGCAAATCCGGGCCCGGTAGTGGTTTCTGCTTTTACCAATGCTTTAAATGTGGTGGCAATGGCAGGGGGTGTTTCAAAGTATGGAAATATGCGCAATATTCTTATTTCGCGCAATGGTAAAATTATTGATTCTATTGATGTTTATAAGTATTTAAATACAGGCGATTTTGGCAAACACCTCTACCTTGAAAATAATGATTTTGTAATAGTACTTTTTTATGATAAGCAGGTTTTGGCATCAGGCCAGTTTAAAAGGCCAATGTATTATCAATTGAAAAAAAATGAAGGCGTTCGGGATCTTTTAAAATATAGTGGAGGTTTTACGCCGGATGCTTATGCTTCCGGAGGAATTATTATCAGGAATGTAAATGAAAAACAAACGATTAAAACAGTCAACTTTAATGCAATAGGGTTACGGGCAAGTGGCGAAGTTACTGATGAGCCTTTGTATGATGGTGATGTACTAGTAGTGAACCCTATCAATCCCGGGCTGAGTAATAAAGTAATTGTAAAGGGCGAAGTGGCTTATCCTAATGTATATGAAATAAGAAAAGGGGATCGGCTTTTTGATATTATCAACAGGGCTGGAGGAGTTACCCCAAACTCTTTTTTAAACAGGGCTTATGTGTATAAGGGAGCGGGGGATTCTACAAATATTTTATCTGATAAAATTGATGTAAGCCTTTCTGATTTTAATAAAAATCTGAATAGTGTTAATAATATTCCTATTGGCCCCAATGATGTTATAGAAGTATTTAACAGGAATCAATTTTCTGACCGGCAATTTATCTCAATTGAAGGAGAAGTTCGCAAACCGGGCACTTATCAAAAATATGGTGGGATGACGCTTAAAGACCTTTTATATTTTGCGAATGGTTTAAAACCTTCTGCCGAATTTGGAAGTATAATTGTGTCAAGTATTGTTGATGTGGATTCTTCTCAAAGGGGAATAAAACCAACTAAGACGATTATTAAAAGTTATTCAATCAACCAAAACCTGGAACTGGATTCCATTGCTGATAATGTAAAACTGAAACCTTACGACCAGGTGTTTGTTAGAACGAATCCTACGTTTCATTTGCAGAAAAATGTAAAGATTGATGGTGAAGTTTTATTTCCTGGAACCTATCCTAAGCTGCATGAAGATGAGCGGCTTTCCTCATTTATAGAAAGGGCAGGTGGCCTTAAAAATAATTCCAATGCGGAGGGAGCTATTTTATATAGGTTGCACGATACCTTTACTGACGATAATTCTTTACCGCAAAAAAATAAAACAAAATATACAAAAGATTCAGCAGGCAATATTATTGATAGCGTTGTTGACAATCCTTCTGAACCTATAAGTATCGATCTTGAAAAAGCATTGGAAAATAAAAATTCAAAATACGATATGGTGCTTCAGCAAGGCGATATTATTTACATTCCGAAAATTAATCCGGTGGTTACTATACAAGGCCAGGTGCAAAACCAATTGAAAATTTATTATGATAAAGAACATTCTAATCTAAACTATTATATAGATAGAGCAGGAGGATTTGGAGAAAGGCCCTGGCGAAGTAGAATTTATGTTACTTATACAAGTGGTAAAAGCAGGCGAACAAAGAATTTTGGATTTTTTCATTTTTATCCTAAAGTGGAAGAAGGAAGTATTGTTGTGGTGCCAATCAAACCTAAAGGCAGTGTAGTAGCTCATTTTTCCACACAAGTTTTAGTAACAGCTATTCCTATATTGGTGGCTTATTTATTAACCAAGGTTAAATAATGATTATGAGTAGTCAGGAATTAACAAGCGCTATTTTTCATAGACTCAAAAAATTCATTGTTATTATAATTGTAACCGGCATTTTGGCTGCCGCGGCGCTTGTTATTTATGCATTGCAGAAACCCATTACCTATACCTCACGGGCTTCTATTTTTCCATTGACAAGCGGGGGTGATAACAATTCATCTTCTTCAGCTCTTAGCGCTTTGCTCGGAGGCGGTGACAACTCTAAAAGTTTTAGCGATGAAGCATCAATAAATATTATTGAGCTTGCAGAAAGCCGCACCACCCGAGAAGAAGTAGCAGCAATAAAAGATTCTTCACGAGGCAATAAAACCATTGCTGAACTTTTGGTTGATGACATTAATAATCATAGAGGGTTTATGGAGCCTGCAGTAAAAATGCCCACTAATGAATATGCTTTAATTACCTGGGCCAGCGATGTATTAAAACGAGGGCTGTCTGCCTCCATCAATAAAAACAATAGTTTTATTATTACCTACACTGGTCGTAGTCCCGAATTGGTAAGAGTTATCAGTTATGGATTTATTGATAAAATTTCTACATTTTACATTGACCTTAAAAGAGAAAAAGCAAAAAGGGATTTTGAATTTGCTACTGGTAAAGTTGATTCTTTAAGAGCCGTTATGAATTCAAAGGACGCTCAATTAATTAATATGGATAAAAGAACTTTGTTTACAAATACGGATAAACTTGAATTTAGAGTTCCTACAGAAAATTTGATAGCTGATAAACAAATGATTCGCCAGCAGTATGCAAACGCAATAGCAAATCAGCAAAATGCAGCTTATAAATTACAAAAGGCAACACCCCTCATTAAAGTGCTGGATAAGCCAGAACCTCCTTACGATGTACAACATAACTCACCATTATTATTTGGGACAATTGGGTTTTTCCTGGGAATTATTTTGATTGGACTTTTATTAATTAGCGGGATTCTTATTCAATTTTTAAAAGAGGAGATTAATAAAGCGATTTTTGGGACAGAAGGTGCAAAAAATACCGTAACTACTGTATCGGGCAGATAATCTTCTAAATTATTATGTTCGGTTTATTTCAAAAATGTTTTATTAATTCATCCCTTAAACATTGGGAAATTATTATGACTAAAAAGAAAAAAGCCCCAAAAATTAGAATTTAATAAACCCACCTTTTCTTCAATTGTAAATAGCTCCAGGCAGTAAATGGAGACAAAGGCAATATTAATAAGGAGAACAAACTTTTTGTAAGAAAAAATAAAACCAACGTAATCATCAGTACATACAAAGGGTATAGGAAAAATAATAACCCGGTCATTATAGAATCGTAATGATCATTTGCACGGGGTTTAATTATTAAATGCAATACAATATACAAAGGGGCATGTAAAATAAATCCGGCTATAGCTGGAATAGGCAAAATTATTTTTTTAAATAAAGAAGGACTTGAAAAAAAAATATGTTTTAATTTTTGCCGGTCATCCTCATCAATTTCATAAACCAGTTGCTGTAATTGCGATTTTAAATTTTCATTAAATTCATTAATGGCTTTTCCTGAAGTGAGATCTTCATACATCTCATTTTGATTGATGACGTTTCCAAAATTCAGGATCAGGGTTTTGCCATATTTTCTAAATGAACTGTAATTAATTCCAAGAGGTAAAACTTTTACAGGAATATTATGTTGCCAGGCAGTAAGAGCAAGCCTTGCAGTTCCTTTTTTTAAAGGGCGCAACTTCCATTCATTGATACATCTTCCTTCGCTGAAAATTAAAACTATTTTATTTTGTTCAAATAGCTTTTGGCATGCATCAAATGTGGCATAATTATTCTCCAGGTTTTCTGATCCTTCGCTTACGCGATAAACAGGAAGCATATGAAAAGAATCCAAAATTTTTGTGATCAATTTTCCTGCAAATGCATCACCCCGGGCCAGTGAATATATTGGTGATTTAAAAAGCGTGGCAGTAATAATAGCATCTAAAAAAGAATTGGGATGATTAGCTGCAATAAGCAATGGCCCTTGCTGTTGAAGCATTGATTTATTATTGATGATAATCTTGCGACAATAAAAATGAATTGCGATCCTTGAGGGAAACAATAATAATTTGTAAAGCAATACTTTTTGTTAAATATATTTAAACTAATGATACCTTGCTACGGTAAATATCAAAATTTTATTCAGAAAAAAATGCTCAATACAATTTTTTTATTTTTTCCTTTCTTTTTCTGAAAGCGTATAATGAGCCCTTAATACAGTATTACTGATACAATCACCTTTATTGCATAATGAATATATTGAGGGTATGGGTATGAATTTTTAAGGTCAATTCATTTGTGGATCTAAAGGAAAGTTGATCATCATTTTATAATTACCCCCCAGGTGGATTAAAGAGTCTTTCCAGGTGTCTTCAGGGTTTGTATCGAAAATTAATTTTCGTGTAGCCGATGCTGTTAACCAGCTTTCTTCTTTTAGTTCATCATCAAGTTGCCCTTCTGTCCAGCCGCTATAGCCGATAAAAAATCTTATACGGCCAGGATTGAGGTCATTGTTTTTTAAATGAATCAGCAAACTTTCAAAATTGCCTCCCCAGTAAATTCCTTCCGAAACTTCCTCTCCACCACTGATCAAATCGGGATATTGATGGAGAAAATGTAATGTATCTGCCTGCACGGGCCCTCCCTGGTAAACAGGGAAATTGGTATTGATGTCCGGTAAAAGTTCATTGAGCGTTTTCGGAAAACGTTTATTTAATACAAAACCAAAAGTACCCTCGGTAACATGTTCGCATACAAAAATTACTGTGCGGCTAAAGTTTGGATCTTTCAAAAAAGGGTTCGCAATTAATAATATTCCTTTTGAGGCTGAAATCATAAATCTAATTTATATTTATTTGCTGAAAAATTATGACAGAACCGTTTATTAAATAAAAATTAAAAGATAATGGATAGTTAAAAAAATCAATTATCCACACTGCCTTTGTGTTTTAGCGCATTTGAAGTTTAAATTTGCCCCGCATGAAAAAAATTTTTCCCATTATTACAATCCTTGTTTTTATTTCCTTATTGGGAATTATTTTTTTTCAGATTGTATGGATCAAGCAGGCACTTCAGGACAAGGAACTCCAGTTTGAAGAAACGCTAAAGTTGGTCACCGCTACGGCTGCCAATGATTTAGTGGAAGAAAAAGCGAAAATGTCTCCTTTTGATAACAGGAAAAATTCCGACCTGTTATTTCCATTAAATGTATTTCCATCTACTATTGCTCATAAATTTACGAAAGAAGAAATAAGATCCAGGATTAAAAAGGCATTCGAAAAAAACAAAATTCAAAATATTGATTTTGAATTCGCTATTACCACCACTTCTATGATTGGTGACGATCTTCAATCGAAAAAATTTTACGATGCTTATTCGGATACTGCCAATAATACTTCTTTTGTTTATCCTCTTGATGCACCCAGCGGTAGTGTCGGCGAAGGCCTTATGCCACAGGAACTTTTAGTAATTGTAGTGCCTCATGTAAAAAATATAATCTGGAAACAAATGCTCTGGATGGTGCTTGGCGCCGTTTTTTTTACCTGTATTATTTTCGCCGCATTTTTTATTACTATTAGGGCCTTGTTGAATCAGAAAAAATTAAGTGAAATAAAGTCTGATTTTATCAATAACATGACTCATGAATTTAAAACGCCATTGGCTACTATATCACTTGCTGTGGATGCACTAAAAAATGAAAAAGTAATTAATGATAGGGCGAAGATGGATTATTTTTCAGGGATAATAAAAGATGAAAATAAAAGAATGAACAAGCAGGTGGAAACTATACTGCAAGCCGCTTTGCTTGATAAGCAGGAAATTCAGCTAAACGTAAAACCTTTGCACGCACATGATTTAATTAATGCCGCATTAAATAATATAAGACTTCCATTAAAAGAAAAAAATGGCACTTTAGAATTGCATTTAGATGCAGCGCGGGATTTGATAAACGCGGATGATGTACACTTTACCAACCTCATCAATAATCTGTTAGATAATGCCGTAAAGTATTCTAAGGAAAATCTTAAAATAAAAGTATCTACTTCGAATTTTAATAATCATGTACGTATTAAAATTGAAGACAATGGGATTGGTATGAATAAAGAAACACTAAGCCGTGTTTTCGAAAAATTTTATCGTGCTCATACCGGTAATATCCATAACGTAAAAGGATTTGGCTTAGGATTAAGTTATGTAAAAACTATTGTTGATGCCCATCATGGAAAAATAAAAGTGGAAAGCACTCCAGCAAAAGGAAGTTGTTTTACTCTTGATTTTTCATTATCCAAAAAACAAGCGTAGTAGTTTTAAAAATTTTCTTTCTTCTTTTTTTGATAAGAATCCTTATTATATATTTTGATTCAAAAAAATTGAATCCGTTTTCTTATCAATCGGGGTTTTTTAAAATTTGCATTTGATCCTGAAATAGCTTAACTGCCACCAAAGAAAATATCTCCTATAATTTGTTTACTGAAATGCTATACAAATTGCAATTACCGGTTATGTTTTTTTAAGAAAATAAAATTCAATTTCTTTTACTGAGTTATTTTGCCAAACCCTGATTTGTAAAGAATTTCCTGATTCTTTGATTCAAAAAAGTTATACACTGTTTTTGCACATTTCATTCACACCTTTTGCACAATAGAATCATTGTTATTGTTACTGTAAGTCTTTGTTGTAAACCATTACAAATAGGTGGATAAAAAAGTTTTGCCCAAAAATGTTGGGAAAGTGGGAAAAAGTGTTATTTTGTGGAAATTATTATAAAAATCATTTTTAATTAATTCATAATGATAGGCTTTATAGGTGAATACGAAGCTACATTAGATGCGAAAGGTCGTTTTCTATTACCGGCAGGGTTTAAAAAGCAATTGCCTGATACGGGAGGAGAATCTTTTGTTATCAATCGTGGATTTGAACCTTGCCTTAGTTTATACACTTCCAAAAGCTGGAAACCTATTTTTTCTGAATTGAGCAATTTGAATGATTTTGATCCAAAAGTAAGGCAATTCAGACGTTATTTTTTGAATGGCGCTACACAGGTAGAGC
>DATCMY010000255.1:0-2205 GCA_036565505.1 Hanamia sp. | reverse complement strand
TAGATATACTGGCCGATTATAAAGCCGTTTACGAAAATATTGGCTATCCCTGTTTTGAGGTATCAGCTTTAGAAGGCACTAATATTAGCCAGGTGCTGGATCTGCTGAAAGATAAAGTAACCTTGTTTTCCGGTCACTCGGGCGTTGGCAAATCCAGCCTGATCAACGCCTTATTACCTGATTTGGAACTACGCACCAGCGAGGTTTCTGAATGGAGCGACAAAGGCACCCACACCACCACCTTCGCCGAAATGTTTGAACTACCACAGGGTGGCTTCATTATTGATACCCCCGGCATACGCGAACTGGGTGTAATAGATATCGAAAAGCATGAACTGGGTCGCTACTTCCCCGAGATGCGCTCGCGCATGCATAATTGCCGCTTTAATAATTGCCGACACATAAATGAGCCCGGCTGCGCTGTATTGGCAGCGCTTGAAAATGGTGAGATAGAATTATCCCGTTATGAAAGTTATTTGAGCATTTATAATGGTAATGATACCAGGGCGTAAATTATTTGGATTTAAGCTGAATTAATACTAGATGAATAAATTGAAACCAATTTTAGATATTGATAAGTTCAATTTATTAGTTGAACAACTAAATGTTGTTGAGATGAAAAATGCAACCGTAGAAGATTTGGCAGTTTGCATCGATCAGATGGCAATTGGCTACGGAGTAGAGGCGTGTAACTTTAATCCTGGTCTTTTGTTATATCGAGGGGTTTTTTATTCCGAACAGCCTAAATTATATAAAGATATTATATATCCACCAGAGGACAAAGCTAAACTTAATCGAGCTAGTGCAGAGGGGGAACAACTGTTTTATGCTGCAAGTTCTAGGAAAGCAGTTTTTTATGAATTAAATATTAAGCCGGGTGATAAACTGGTTCTTTCAAGTTGGATTACTAATAATAGTTTACTATTTAATAATGTTGGTTACACAAGATCAAATTTTGAGAGATTATCATCTTCTAGATTGCCATTAAACGACGATGCCCGATTTGGAGAAGTCAATTACATTGTAGCAGATTTCTTGGCGAAAACTTTCTGCCAACCTATTTCAGAAATAAATGATTATTTATATAAATTGACGATAGCAATTGCTAAAGTTCATTTAAAAGACATAACTGGTAATAAATTTTCTGGATTGTTTTATCCTACTGTTAGATTCAACGGCGACGAAGAAAACTTTGCTATCATCAAAGATACTATTGACAAAGGGCTATTAGATTTTGATCGAGCGGAATTCATTGAAGTGCTTGATAAATGTGAAAACAGATATAAATACAGAATAATAAATGTAGCAGGCACTATTATCGATGAGAATATTATTTGGAATAATCCTACTGATAAATGGACTGTTTATGACGACTCTGATGAATTAGTTTTTGTGGAAGAACATGGACATATTAGAGCGTACAATAACAGCGGAGATATTATAAATCCAGATTGATGATAAGAGAATTATGCCATTTACTAAAGATAGAACTATCCCGTTATGAAAGCTATTTGAGCATTTATAATGGTAATGATACGCGGGCGTAGTCAACTCTGGCAAGGTTGTATTACAATATCACATGTACTTCCGAATAACTTTCTCCGAAAGTTTTATTGAAAAAATGGTGCAATAATTAATGTAGCAAAATAGTTACACTGCGTAAATTTATTTATGTTTGTATATAAACCAATAGGGACCTAATCTCTAAAATTTTATGAGAAGAATATTATTTATCGGAATGATGCTGTTCCCATTTTTGGGTATGGCACAGGGTTTCCAGGTTAATTTGCACGGACAAAAGCAAATTGGCATGGGTCATACAGGTACAGGATTATTACAGGACGGAGCCTCAGTACTATTTAACCCCGGCGCTGTTGCCATGCTGCCCGAAAATTATGTGCAAGCAGGCATAAGCCCTTTGTTTTTTAATTCGGCTTTTTTAGCTGCGGGTGCAAATCAACAGGAAACAAATAAGAACCAGGTTGCTACACCATTTAACGTTTACGCAGTATGGGGACCTAAAAATGCATCATGGAAAGTGGGCTTAGGTGTATATACACCATTTGGTGGTTTAACCGATTGGGGTACTTCCTGGACAGGTAAATACTCGTTAGAGAGCCTTAACCTAAAAGCTATTTATTTTCAGCCTACTATAAGTTATAAATTAAGCAATATGGTAAGCATTGGTGCCGGGTTTGTTTATAA
>DATCMY010000254.1:0-2183 GCA_036565505.1 Hanamia sp. | reverse complement strand
CAGATATAGGTCTGCATCCAGCATCAGCACTGTCTTTTTTTTATAGTCAAAATTCTTTAAAAATCCCGGCAGCGTTTGCTGAAATAATCCCTGGAAAAATTGTCCCCTGTCATCTTTTATTTTGGGTATATCGTTGTTGGTATTAAAAGTTCCTTTTTTAAATGGGCCAAAATCTTCAGGCAAACCGGTAAATGTATCGAAGCCATAAAAGCGCGATGCTGTGTTTTCATTTTTTGTCATCCACCAGGTAAATGACTCGCCATTGGCCACGCCAAATTCAAGGTAATTGATCGCCGCATCCAGTCCTTCCTTTTCAATAACATAATTATAAAGATCATAACGTTTGTTATAATCCCATTTGGAAGGAAAATCATTGAATGTAATTTTTTGATGAGTATTGGTCCATTTTGAAAGTTTATTCATCCATAGCAACTGAATGAAAAAACCATTGAGCCACGAAGAAAAAATATGCAGTTTAAGTCGTATGAATGTTGTTTTTAAAGTACGGATAATTGTAAATTTCATGTGTAATATTATTCTATAATTCTTTTAATTCTACTGTAGTATCAGAAACATTTAGTTTGTATTTCATGCCAATCTTTAATGCATAATTTTCTTTATCGTGGCTCACCGGGAATCCAAAACAGACAGGATAATCATATTCCTTTACTATTTCTTTTATCACTTCTTCTATCGTTTGCCCAAAAGGAATGGTCGTGTCTTTCATGTCTGTAAATTTTCCAATGATTAGTCCTTTAAGGTCCTCTAGTTTGTCATTTCTTAGTAATTGGTACAGCATCCGGTCCACATTGTAAATATATTCTCCGACATCTTCAATAAACAAAATTTTATTTTTTGTTTTTATGTCAGAAGAAGTTCCGGCCAAATGTGCCAACAGCGATAAATTACCGCCAACTAAAATACCCGATGTTTTTCCAATTTGATTAAAAATATGGCCCCCGGTATTATAATATGCTTTTCTTCCCAGCAAAGCATCATGCAGGCTAAGTATATATTGGTTGGTAAATTCACCATCATTAAAAGCCGCGGCCATAGGCGCATGCAGGGAAGCAATTTTAAAGTTGGTAAATAAGTGGCTGTGTAAAACCGTAATGTCGCTGAAGCCGATGATCCATTTTGGATGGTGTTTGAATATTTTGAAATCCAATAGCTCAATGATTCTTCCCATGCCATACCCGCCCCTGGCACATAAGATGGCATTTATATTTTTATCGTCCATCATGTTTTGAAGATCGTCCAGCCTTTCTTCATCGGTTCCGGAAAAATAATTAAACTGGTGTCCCAGCGTTTTACCGGTAATTACTTTAAAACCCCAATCAGTAAGGGTTTCAATACAAGTCTGTGCCTTTTCTATTGGCATATAACCTGCAGGGCAAAGTAAGCCTATTGTATCGCCGGGTTTTAAATATGGAGGTATGGTGATCAAGTTTTATTGTTGAAATTGTTTCATTGTTAAATTGATATTTTGTTGAATTGATTTATTGCTTTGAGTTTCTTTCCAACAAACAATTAAACAATTTAGCCATTTAATTATTTACTCATTACATCTCTTTAAGCATAACCCAATTATCTGTTACTTCCAATCTATGCTTCACACCACATTTCAATGCATAATTTTCTTTTACATGCCCTACGGGAAAATCAAAACAAACAGGATAATGATATTTTTTTACTTTTTCCATCACCATTTCATAAATATTTTTCCCAAATTCTTCGCCTGGATCATCAGGTTTTATTTTAAATTCTCCCACGATCAATCCTTTTAGCCGGTCTAATTTTCTGCTGCGTTTTAAATTCCATAGCATGCCGTCAATTTTGTAAAGATATTCTCCTACATCTTCAATAAATAAAATTTTTCCTTCCGTGTGTAAATTTGAAATACTTCCTGTAAGATTTTGAATGATTGATAAATTGCCACCAACTAAAGCGCCAACGCCTTCGCCATTGCGGTTATTCTCATTTTCCGGACGTTCATATTTCATTTTCTTTCCCACAAGGCATTGCCTGATAGAATCAATAGAATCTATTTGAATTTGTTCAGCAGTTGAAAAATCTTCAGGAAAACTATTGCACATTTTTGAATGAATGGTGGCAATGCCGTAATTGTGATTGATGTGCACATGAAACACGGTAGCATCACTGAAACCAATGATCCACTTAGG
>DATCMY010000253.1:0-7841 GCA_036565505.1 Hanamia sp. | reverse complement strand
TGCAGGCTTATCTCAATGAATTCTTCTATCGGTTCAACCGCAGGGCATTTGGGAAAAGCAGCTTTCACAAACTAATCGTAACAATGGTTCAAACAAAACCATTATTTATAAAAACGTTCACGACTTAAAAGACTAATTCTATAAATATATTTATGATGCCAATCTTGCAATTGAAAAATTATCAAAATCTCTTTTGTTATCTGTATCATTGAAAAATCAACTAATTGGGGAAGCAAAATTCATAAGAGCTTTTTGTTACTTCCATTTGGTAAATCTATTTGGTGATGTTCCATTGATTACTTATACAAAATATCGAAATACTGCTATTGCTCCAAGGGTATCTAAAAACGACATTTATGCTCAAATTATTGATGACCTAAATGAAGCTAAAACACTATTAAGTACTCAATATGTTTCCTCGGAACGGGTTCGTCCTAATAAATGGGCAGCATCTGCATTACTGGCACGTTGTTATTTATATACTAATCGTTGGCAAGAGGCAGAATCTGAATCCAATGCAATTATTGAGTCCGGGGTATATTCCTTGGAAACTAATTTAAATAATGTCTTTTTGAAAAGCAGTTCGGAAGCTATCTGGCAACTAAAACCCGTTCGTCCGGGATTTAATACCTATGAAGGTTTGGAGATTTTACCATCGAGCCCTTTTTCATATCCTACCTATCTTGTTACTTCAAGCCTGCGTAATTCATTTGAAAATGGGGATAATAGAAAAAGTTCATGGATAAATTCGAGGGTTTATAATAGCGATACCTTGTATTTTTCTTTTAAATATAAAGTCCCAAATGGTACAACGCTTACTGAATATTATATGGTATTCAGGCTTGCGGAACAATATCTTATTCGTGCGGAGGCAGAATTAAATCAAAATAAAATTCCAGATGCTAAAGCTGACATCAATGTTATAAGGAGTCGTGCAGGGCTTAGCAATACATTGGCAAATGATATCCCATCATTGAAGCTGGCGCTTGAACAAGAAAGGCGGAGTGAACTTTTTTGTGAATGGGCACATCGTTGGTATGATCTAAAAAGAACAGGAAGAGCCACTGATATATTAGCACCGCTAAAAGGATCAAGCTGGCAATCAACCGATGTTTTATGGCCCATTCCTCAACAGGAAATTAACCTGAATCCATCATTAACTCAAAACCCTGGATACTAAAAATTGCTTCCTGGCAATGTTCTGAAGTAATAACAATCATCTTTAAATTTTATTGAAATGGCACATAAACTAATGCGCCTGGTGGCCTTATTTTTAATCCCATTAGGCAGCTATTCGCAACTTCACAAAACCTTCGACATTGGGGATTCACTGCCACCGATAACTTTCAGCAACATCTTTAATAAATCTGGTACTTCAATTTCACTAAATGACTATAAGGGTAAACTAATTATTATAGACTTCTGGAATCGCTGGTGCGGCGCTTGTATTGAGGCATTCCCCAAAATGGAAAAACTTCAAAATGAGTTTGGAGATAAAATAAAAATTCTGCTCGTAACAAATGATAGTGATAAAGAATTAGTAAAATTATTCCAGAAAGTTAAGTTACCTGCTCTAACAATAATATCAAATGATAGTATTCTCAACGGTATGTTTCCACACATCTCAGTTCCGCATCATGTGTGGATAAATCCTGATGGACGAATACAGTTTATTACGGATGGATACAATGCCACAGCTCAAAATGTGGCAAAAGTGTTAGAAAAAAAAGATGTAAGGCTTCGTGTTAAGCAGGAGGCGACAGATTTTAATGAGGATGAGGATTTATGGAAGGAGGGGAATGGCAGGCTTCAGAAATATATTAATAGCTACTCTTTCGGAATGTCAAATCTTTATAGGATTATTAATACTACCCATTATGGTTTTAAAAAAGATTCAATAAATAATGCTTGCGGGTTTAAGTTTGTTAATATTTCTTTATTGATGCTATATAAGATTGCCTTTGGGGGCTCTGTCAATTATGAGAATAAAGATTTCTACAAAGATAATAGGGTCGAATTTAATGTCATAGATGGGAATAAATTTTTTGATTATCCTACTGAAACAGACAGTATACCAGACTGGGAACAGCGAAACATTATTTCGTATGAATCAAAATGGTATTTAAATAATGATAGCCTTGCATACCAGTATCTGAGAGAAGATGCAAATAGATTCTTCCCTTTTTCGGTCCATGTGGAAAATAAAGAAGTTGCCTGTTACATACTTAAAAGAGCAGGTAATTTTAATAGTATCAAATCTGCAAAAAAAGAAAAATTGTGGATATATACCGATTCATCATACATTTTAAATAACATGCCTGTTTCAATTATTATTGAGAGTTTGAATGGCTTAGAGCTTTTTAAAAGAGCACCTGTTGTTGATGAAACAAACTATTCTTCAAATATTGATGTACATCTTATAAATGCCTTTACAGATATGGCGACATTAAAAAAGCAATTATTAAGAAATGGATTATTGCTGGAGCGAGGAAAACGGAAAATGAGGATGCTTGTAATAAGCCCTAAATAATAAGAGAAGTCGGCAGTTTAAATATTTGCCGGCTTCTCTCTTTTTTACTAATTCTTAGCTCGTGGTGTGTAAGTTTTAGTAAAGTCTGGATGGCCAAAGCCATCGTCAGTTGCATTTTCTACTCCACAACGATGTGCTATTCCTACGCAGGATAACGACCCGGTGCCTGCAAAAGTGTAATTAGCCGGATCGTTGATTTTTGCGACATCATCCTGCCCAGGTAGCCCATACAAATTATAGGTATAACTGTTTCCCATAAAATTTTCATTTTTATGGTTAACAGTAAAGGCTGATGCAGCTAAAGCCAACATAACAGCAAAAATTCCCAAGTACTTTTTCATAAATAAAATTTTGAGTAAATAAAATTGCCTACTTTCTTATACGGGTGTTCGGCTATTCCTGTTTATTGCAATAAAAAATTTATTTCTAAAAGTAAACTGCAGTCCAATGGCTGAAAGTGCAGTAAAGAAAATATTAAAGATTAGATGTTCGGGCCATGTCATTGCTGAAAGAACGCCCCCGCAAGAACAAGGGAGATCTCTTGCAAATAAAATCATGTAGGTAATATAACAGGTGAATGATAACATCAAAATGAGCGAACCTGCAAAACCCCACTTTCTCATTGTTGGAATAAATAAAAGAGTTGCCGTAAATAATTCTAATATTGGCAGTACCCAGGATAATATAGTTGCTTTAATTCCGATTAATGGTGACTGGCTTAATACTGTTCTGAAACTTTCATGTTCAATCAATTTGGTTATTGACGTATAAACAAATAGTAGTATGAACAATGCGGATATAATATCAGGAATGATGGCCTTTTTAACTGTTTTCATCTTGCGTAGTTAATGGACCATAAAGGTCAGCAAATTCAGCATTGCTATTTTGACGAATAGATTTGATTTGATACAAAAGAGTTTTGCAATCGGAACATTTTATTTCCTGCGCAGTGAGCCTGGTGTATAACCGAATCTTTTGCGGAAGGCAGTTATGAAATTAGTCATTCGCGGATAACCGGTAAGAACACAAATGTTTTTTAACGGTTCATCTGTTGTAAGAATGAGTTCCCTGGCTTTTTCCATTCTTTCTTCATGGAGGCAATCAAAAACACTTAATCCAAAAAGTTGTCTGAATCCGGCCTTAAGTTTAAATTCATTAATTGCAGCAGCTTTCGAAAGCATTCGTAGGCTAAGTGGCTTTTTGCTTAAATCTTCAAGCAGTAATTTGTGAGCCTTAAGTATACAGGCTATTTCATAAGGAGTAAAACGATAACGTGCCGGAGGTCTATTATATGTATGCTCTAACATAACATATAAATATTCCCTTACCTTCAAATCAAAATAAAATTGTCTTGTAGTTTCATCAAAAGGGCACTCTAATATTTCACGGATAATATCCCGCATCGCCGGGGTGATATAGCATGGATTCTTTATTAACTGCTTCACATGTCCAGAGTCTTGTAAATCTTTTAGCTCCGGAAAGTAAATAATCAATTGCTGAAAAAGTGCCGGAGAATAAAAAATATCCAAAGTCCTGTATTCTGTATCCTTTTCAAATCTACAATTGCAATTTGCACTATCAGCCCAAAGCATGGTAAATTCGCCCTCTCTTAAATAAATTTTTCCTGTTCCTTTTACTTTATGCCGCAAATTCCCTTTCAATAATATTCGCGAATGAATACCTTCTTTATTAGAAATAGAATCAAAGGTTAATGCCTCCAAAAAACGGAATACATTTAAGCGAAGTGTGTATAGTTCTGTAATTATTTCTTGAATAATTAATTGGTAGGTGTCTTTTGCAAAATATAAAACTCTACTACCTCTCAAAAGTGGCCCGGAATAATTAATGGGCAAGCCGTCCTGAAATTCAATCAGGCTTCCTAAATTGCTATTGAGGTAAATAGGCATAATTGTTTCTAAGGTTCAATAAATGTATTCAAAATTGCGGATATTTTCAAATTGCTTTAATGAAAAACGAAAAAAATAAGAATGCCGCTTATTTGCGAAATCGCTTTTTGTAAGCCTATAATTAAGATTGTTGATTGGAATTTCCACAAACAACGGTTGCCTTAAAAAAGAGGCCCCTGTAGAAACAGGAGCCGTTACCAAAACTAACTGCTTATGAGAAATTTTTATTTTTATATTCTATTCAATTTTGAGACACAAAGATAATATGAATCATTTTAATTCCCTTATTGGTTTTAAACTTACAATCATTTTAACACCAGATAAATTAACTCAATCAATTACCTCTTTATTTTTTTTGTGGCTCTCATCTTTTGTCGCCTGGTCATCCTCTGTTCCGGCTTTCCGTTCCTATCTTTTTTGCTCTAAAAAATAAAAAAAAGAATATACTCTGCAATCCGCCAGCCTCTCAACTTTGTAGTTGATTTATGAATTTTTTATAACTTCTTCTTTAACTTCTTCAAGCAGTAAAAAAGATCGTAGGCCTCAGGCATATAAAAGAGTATAGCATGTTCAGACAGATGTCATTCAAAACTTATAGTAGTATAAACACTTATAAAAAAATTCAACATTCTGAAAAGAAAGTTTTTATGGTTAAGAGTTTTTTAATAAATGCGAAACATATCATTGTGCAATTTTAATTTTCCTTTCATAAACAAAATCACCAACCAGAGATACCCAAAAGATAAGCTAATAGAATTTTAGTGATTGAGCAGTACTCCCGTCTTATTCTTTAACAAATCGGAAATGTATGCCGGGAAAACTGCTACGGATTAAAGTAACGGCTGTATTAAGATTGGCTCGTTCCTACCCAACACAATTCCAGATTAATCAAATTCTAAAGATGACTAAATGATTGCTCAAAAAATAGACTTGGCAAAAATTATTGCAATGACCCGATGCAGTACATCCATCCTATTTTTTTCACGCCTTCGGCTAATAAGGCGGGAGAACTGCACAGGTTAAATGTATTGGTCATTGAGATTGGCTTGTACCTACCCAAACACAATTCCAGATTAATCAAATTGTAAAGATGACTAAATGATTGCTCAAAAAATAGACTTGGCAAAGACTATTGCAATGACCCGGTGCAGTATACCCGTCTTATTTCTTTTACGCCTGCGGCAAATAAGCCGGGAGAACTGCACCGGATAAAGTTACTGTGTCATTGAGATTGGCTCGTACCAAACACAATTCCAGCTACTTCAAATTGTAAAGATTGCTGAAAAGCAGATTTCATAAGTACTACTTTTTAAAAACTCATTCATCCCTATCTGACGCAAATTTCTTGACAGGCTTTGTCAAAAGCAAGGTCTGCGCCTTCATTGCATTTCGGCTGGCCACGGGTTTTGCAAAAAACAATCTCCACCCCGGTTTGGCCTCCTTCGGAGAACATATTTGTGGGGTAGTATTCTTTTTACAAAAACCTTGCTTTTGCCAAAACCTGTTTCAAGGCCGGGTTGCTACGATTAGAACGAACGAGGCGTATGCCGACTTTAAACATTTATTAAACAATTAAAATTTACAATCATGGAAATGACAGCAAGATTAACAGGTGATGCAAAAATCAGCACCCTGAAAAATGACAGGCAGGTGGTAAACTTCAATGTAGCAATTAACGACAGCTACAAAGCAAAAGGTAGTAATGAACCAACAAAAATTGTAACCTATGTACAATGTGATTATTGGGTAAATCCCGGTATTGCACCCTATCTAACAAAAGGCACATTGGTAGAGTTGCAAGGTCGTGTTGGTGTGAACGCTTACAAAACCAATGATGGAGAAGCCAAAGCCACATTAACCTTTCATGTAAACACAATTAAACTACACGGAAATGCAGGCGTAAAAAATGACACACCAGTTAAAGCGAGTGCCGAAGTAGTTGCAGTACCTGCAGACGATTTACCATTTTAGGACAGAAGGTTATCGGGCATTGGTAAAATGCTGATGCCCCTTTTTTTAAAATTATTTTCAAAATTTAAAATCAATAATCATGGCACACAATTTAAATTTCAACGAACAAACAGGCAAACACAGTTTCTTTTCAGTAAAAGAAAAAGCCTGGCATGGATTAGGTCAAATAGTAAAGGGATACCCAACCAGTGCAGAAGCACTAAAATTTGCAGGGCTTGATTATACCGTAGCCAAAAGAAAACTGTTTACGTTTGATAACGAAAACGAAGCAGCCAATGAGCCTGCCTGCCGACAAGGCAGGGATATAGAAATCAAAATTCCTGAAATTGAAGTACCCAATTTTTATGCTACCATCAGAACAGATAATGAAACTGTTTTGGGCGTAGTAGGTAAAGATTATGAAGTGGTACAAAATACAGATGCTTTCAGTTTTTTTGATGCCATTGTGGGAGGAGAAGGTATTCTCTATGAAACCGCCGGCGCCCTGAATAAAGGTGAGCGGATATTCATAACTGCTAAGTTGCCCAATTATATTAAAGTGGGTAATGATGATTTGATTGAGCAGTATTTATTTTTAACTACCTCTCATGATGGTGGCGGCAGTATTACCGCAGCGTTTACTCCCGTTCGGATTGTCTGCAACAATACTTTAAATGCAGCCCTTCGCAACCATAGCAATGCCTTTAAAATAAGGCATACTGCCAATGCAAAAGAACGTTTGGAAGAAGCTCATAAACTAATGGGGATTACCAACCAGTTAAGTAATGAACTGGAAGGGATTTTTAACCAATGGGCAAAGATCCGTATCACAGACTCCGAAGTAAAAAAGCTGATTCAAATGGCTTTAGTGCCTAACAAAGAAGTATTAGAAAATATACAGGCTGGTAAAGATGATGAATTATCTACCTGTTTTAAAAATATGACCGATGCAGCTTTTGAATATGCTATGACCAATGAAACGCAACAATTGGAAACTACTAAAGGCAGTTTGTTTGGTGCTTACAATGCCATTACAGGGTATTTTCAAAATGTAAGGACTTACAAGAATGAAGAAGCAAAACTGAAATCCTTATTGTTTGGAGGTACAGGACAATTGAGGACACAGAAAGCATTTCAACTTTGTGAGAGTTTTGCAAAGGCTGAGATAATGGAATTTTACAATTAAGATTTTATGGGGCAAGCAAAAAAGTTTGCCCCTTTTTTATTAAGACTTTTAAAGCCTGGAAACGAGCCACGCTTGAGGGCGTGGCTCGTTGGCTTAATGCAAAATTCTGTAATTGAAAATTATTGAGTTCATTTAAAATAAGGAAGAACTTTATAAAGACTGATACTGTAATTATTTTTTTTCTTCATTAATTCTACCACAAAGTTCGCCTTTTGGCTTCTGTAGCGGCAATGAAATTCCGGCATAAACCGCTGCGCTATTTATTCCG
>DATCMY010000252.1:0-5749 GCA_036565505.1 Hanamia sp. | reverse complement strand
TCGACGATGCTGCCATAATTGAAAATAGTTTTCAGGTACAAATGTATATCTTTTCAACTATTAAACAAAATGATTGAATAGATGTTGAATAACAAATGATTTTAACCAGGTTCCCTGCTTATTAATAACAACATGCAGTATGGATTTTTTTGTTATTGGCCTGTGAAATGTGCTCCGCTTCAGGCTTTATTTTTATAGGCTAACAATCGCAATGCATTAAATACAACAACCAATGTTGATCCTTCATGACCAATGACAGCGGGCCCGATAGTAGCATAACCTGTGATAGTCAATGGTATTAATATAACCACCATTCCTAAACTAATAATCAAATTCTGCCTGATAATTCCATGCGCTTTTTTACTTAATCCAATTGCAAAAGGAAGGTTGCATAATTTATCAGCCATCAAAGCAATATCTGCCGTTTCTAAAGCTACGTCTGAACCTGCTGCGCCCATTGCAATACCTACTGTACTTTTTGCCATTGCAGGTGCATCATTTGCTCCATCGCCTACCATTGCTATTTTTTTCTCACTGATTCTTAATATATTTATTGCTTCCACTTTTTGTTCCGGCATTAAATTGCCCCAGGCATCCGTAATTCCTATTTCTTTTGCAATGGCTTCTGCTACTATTTGATTATCTCCAGTAAGCATTATCATTTTGCGAATGCCCATTTTATTTAAGGTTGCTAATGTTTCTTTTGCATCCTGTCTTGCAACATCCATCAAAGTGATAATGCCGATATATTTATCATTTTGCCGTACTAACATTGTTGTATTTCCCTGCTTTTCTAAATCTTCTGCTTTGGTTCTTATCTCTTCAGGAAGTTGATTATTGTTATCACTGAAAAGTTCCTTATTGCCAATATGAATTGTTGTGCCTTCATACTCTGCTTTAATACCCCTTCCTGAGATCGCTTCTACTTTTGATGCAGCCGGTACATCAATCTTTAATTTTTCAATACCACCTTTTACTATGGCTGCTGCTAACGGATGATCGCTTAATTTTTCTACAGCAATTACAATCTGTAATAATTTTTCTTCAGAAATGCTATTGAGTGTATATACACCTGTAAATTTTGGCTTGCCTTCTGTCAATGTTCCAGTCTTGTCAAATGCAATAGCTGTTAATGAACCTAATTCTTCCAAAGGTTTACCGCCTTTTATCAACACGCCGCCTCTTGCTGCCCTTGCCACACCACTTAACACTGCACTTGGGGTTGCTATAGCTAAGGCACATGGACTTGCTGCTACCAATACTGCCATTGCCCTGTAAAAACTTGCACTGAAAGGTTCATTAATTACTAAAAATGCAAATAGTAAAAGCCCAACTAAAATGAGCACAGCAGGTACATAATATTTTTCGAGTTTATCGGTAAAATTTTGTGTCGGTGATTTTTGTGTTTGTGCCTCATTTACTAACTTAACCAACCTTGCTATGGTAGAATTAGCTGCTACCTTGCTTACTTTAATTTCCAATGCCTGACCTCCGTTAATTGAGCCTGCAAATACTCTGTACTGATCGTCTAATTTATCTGCATTGGCAATGTCGATATTAGGATCTTCAACTGGTATTTTATCAACCGGGATACTTTCTCCTGTAATGGGCGCCTGGTTGACGCTGCTATTGCCATTGATAACAATACCATCTGCGGATATTTTTGAATTGGGCTTTACGATAATTACATCACCTGCTTTAAGATCTTCTATCTTTACTTCTTTTAGTTCCTGTCCATTTTTTAATAAGGCTGTTTTGGGTGCCAGTTCAGACAAGGCAGCAATAGATTTTCTTGCCTTTTCCATTGCATAATGCTCCAAAGAATGACCAAGGCTAAATAAGAATAGTAATAAAGACCCATCTGACCATTGACCTAATATAGCTGCACCAATAGCTGCCACCAACATCAAAAAATCTATCTCAAATTCTCCTTTACTAATTCCTTCAATGGCCTCTTTGGTTGTATAATAACCGCCAAAGAAATAGGCAGCTATATAAAATACGATTGGAACAAAAGATGAAATGTTTTTCACAAAAGAAAACCCAAAACCAATACCTAGTAAAGCGCCGCAAATAATTGCGAAAATGAGTTCTGTTTTTTCACCAAAGATGCCGCCGTGTGTATGCTCATGGCCTTGTGCTGCATATTCATGTTCATCATGTTTATGCTTATGCTCCTCTTTTGTACCTGTTTCTTTAACAGCAGCCTGAGCATGAAAGTCGTCAACCTTATTTATTGTAAGCCCGGATTTTTCAATCTGCCCTGTAATGGTTTCTTCTGATGTATTTTCTTTATTGTATTCTAATTGGATAAAGCCTGTACCTGAAACGGAAGCAGCAACAACTCCTTTGAGGCTTTTAAGCTGAGCTTCTATGATTCTTGCATGACGTGGCTGGCGAATACCTGAAACATCAATGAGTAAATGACCATAATGTTCTGTAATTTCTGCACCTGCTTTTTTTGCTATTATTTCTACCTCGTTTATGGAAATAGTATCAGGGTCGTAGTGGAAACAAAGCTGTGATTTTTTATTTCCTTCTTCCGGAACCACATGCACTTTATCAATACCTCTTTTGTATTCAAGAGAATAAATTATTCTGTTAACACATTCATCTCTTTCGTTTGGAACTTCAGGTAAAAGAATATCGAGGTTAATTCTTGTTTTGTTCATTATTGAAGTTTTACTTTTAGGCACGCCCAAAAATTTCTTTCATATTATAATTTTACAAAACTATTTATGAAATCATGCAACTCAATTGCATTGTTTAACTGCAATTGCTGCATATGCCTCTTGCTACCAAACTAACCTCTTCTAATTGAAACTTAGGCGGCAAAATTATTTCAGGTATTTCTGCCTTTGGTAAACAAAAAAGCTCTTTACATTTCGTACAGTAAAAATGGAGATGCATATCATGATGAACACCATCTTTACAGTCAGCTTCGCATATAGCATATTTAATAGATTCAGTTCCATCTTTTATGTCATGGATCATACCCTTTTCCTCGAAGGTCTTAAGCGTTCTGTACAAAGTTGTTCTGTCTGACCGTTCAAATTCTTTTTCAAGATCAGACAAGCTAATTGCAGCTTTTTGTTTTAATAAAAATTCTAAAACAAGCAACCGCATTGCTGTTGGATTAATTTGTTTTGCGATAAGTATGCTTTCTAATTCTTTGCTCATGAGATAAAATTTAACCCTTAATTTTTTATTGGTTGAATATTAATAATTCTATATCGGGTGATTACATTAATCTGCAGGTTTCATACCCATAAAAAAACTATCAAATTCAATTTGTGATGTAAATATAAAAGGTGGTTGAGAAACATTCAGATAGGTGAAAAGTTCCAGATAGTATTCCTTTTTTAAAATAAGATCTTTCATAATTGCGCAGTTATCAGATTTTTATATTTTCCTTTTGGAAAAAATAAAATTATTATGACCATAAATGAAGCCATTGATATAATTGCCCCAATCAAAAACTCTTTACTTTGAAAATAACTGCCTGTAAAACCTGCTACAGGATAAGCAAAAGCCCACCACAAATGCGACCATGCAAAATGGGCTCCATAAACTTTGCCATGTTCTTCTTTTTCTATTTTCTCTGCTATTAAAATTTGAGAAGGCATTTCTGCCAGTGTTTGACCAAAGCCTGCTATCAGCCATAAAATCAATAAAGGGAAAAATGCCACATAATTTCCGAATGCAATGGAAACACAAACCAATCCCCCGCCTATTAACAAAGATGCTTTTCTGTTTTTTGATTTATCAAAGTTGCCGGAAGCAAAAGCGGCTATAGCGGCCCCAATACCAAATGCAGCCATTATGTAACCATAATGCTTATCTGTTAAATGTAATTGCCCTTTTACAAACCCTACTGTATTTACCAATATTTGCGCACCGGCAATGGCAGAAACCAATTCAACCAGCAAAGCAAATCGGATAGCTTTGTTTTTAAATAACAAACTTGTTCCTTTAACAATATCAGTCCAAATGTTTGCTTGCCCTAAATTATTAGGAACTTTTCTTTTCGCTAATAAAGAAGGTAACGTCAGAATAATAACAGCCGCAATAATAAAGGATGCCGCATCTACAAAAAATATTTGCCTTGCCCCAAGCCATGCGGCTACAGCACCAGCTAAACCCGGACCTAAAACCCCCAGTAATTGATTGGTGGCATTGGATAAAGCAATGCCGGGACCATAAGCTACCGGGTTTTTTATAGACTGTGGAACAGCCGCCTGGTAGGCCGGTGTAAAGAAGGCATTAAAAATATTCAGGAAAAATATAAGTACATAAATCTGCAAGGCGGTTGTTACAAAAGGCAGGCAGGCTACAATTGCCATGCGAACGAAATGAGTGGTATAAAGAATTTTTTTTCTGTCAATTCTATCTGCCAGTACACCTGCATAAGGACCAAAAATGATAAAAGCGATTACCCGTAATGTTAATGCAGTAGATAGAATGACTGCTGAATTTGCACCACCAAACTGATACGCTAACAATGCAATACCTACCCATGTAAAAGCGTCTCCTAAAAGGCTGATTGTTTGGGATAAATACAGCTTTAAAAATACTTTCTCCCTTAAAGGGCTGAATGGGTTTGTCATTCCAAAGTTTATTATTTATGAAGATGCACTTTTACAGTCAAAAAAATCAACGAGGCAAATGTCGGGGAGCATAGTAAATAATACATACTCCAAGCAATGCAATTAATGCCCCGATGATGTCGTATTTATCAGGCCTGAAATTATCCATTTTGTAAGCCCATAACAAAGACATAACAATAAAAAACCCACCATAGGTTGCATATACCCTTGCAAAGCCTGATGTTTGTAAAGTGGCAACAAGGCCATAAAGCACAAGTATGATTGCTCCAACAAGCCCATACCAAAATGATTTACCTTCTTTCAGCCAAATCCATATTAGGTAACCACCGCCTATTTCGCAAAAGCCTGCCAGAACAAAAAGTAATATTGATTTTAATATTGTCATAAAAAATATTTTATAAGTTTATAGTGAAGCATACAAGATAATTTTACTTTTTGATAAATTGAATTTGAGGATTGCTTAATCTTCTTCGCTATTGTCATTTAGCAAACACCAAAATGCAGCTTTTATAATATTTTTTTTTAAAGCAAGCCGATTCAATTAATTTTCTTTTATGTCTTACTGCATGACACCAGACAAATATTGAATGCGGATTATTGACTGGTTAAATGCATTAATGGCATTCAAATATTCTGACCGTATATCACGATAGGTTCTTAATGCCTGCAGAAATTCTACATACCCTATTTCTCCATTTGTAAAAGCAAGCTGCGCCTGTTTTAATATAAGATTGCCATTTGTTAATGCGCTTGTTTCATAATATTGAATGGTCTTCATATTTTTAAGATATTCCTGGAATGCTTGCTGGTATTGCCCCTGCAGGTTCACGCTAAACAATTGGTATTGCGTTTCTGCAATTTGCCGCTCAACCTTTGCCGCTTTTATTCGGCTTGCGTATGGTTTATAAAAAATGGGGATATAGATGCCTGCTGCTACACCCTGGAATCTTTTGCCTGCACCAAAAGTTTTTTGCACTCCTTCAACTTCCTGTGTGCCGATGATGGATTGATTAAAATAACTGATTGAAAAATCAGGTTTGCCTCTTGCTTTTTCTACGCCAATTACTCTGTCGGCAATATTGATTTGTTGCTGAATAAAAGCTGCTGCAGGATTATTTCGCTGAACACTATCTATATACTGA
>DATCMY010000251.1:0-13464 GCA_036565505.1 Hanamia sp. | reverse complement strand
CGGTATATCTATTACGACGTGGATGCTGATAGGCCGAGCAGTTAAAACCGCCCCTATCAGTGAAGAAAAATCCCCCGCTCACTCCCTTTTTTCATAATTAAACTTTTTGCAAAATTGGAACAATCAAAAATTATTGTTCGTGTTGCAATTCCTGGTGATATAATATACGCATCAACCATTACAGATGAAATGGCTTCATCTGCGCAGGCCCGTGGTACAGGAATTGCTAAGCGTTCGCCAGAATATATTTCTCAAAAAATAACAGAAGGAAAAGCAGTTATTGCTGTAACCGAAGATAATAAATGGGTAGGCTTTTGTTATATTGAAGCCTGGGGGCACGAAAAATTTGTCGCCAACAGCGGGCTTATTGTAGCTCCCGAATTCAGAAAAACCGGTATAGCCAAAAAAATTAAACAAAGAATTTTTGCTCTTTCGCGGGAGAAATATCCGGAATCAAAAATCTTTGGGCTTACTACCGGCCTTGCAGTAATGAAAATCAATAGTGACCTGGGTTACGAGCCGGTTACTTATTCTGAACTTACTGATGATGATAACTTTTGGGCAGGTTGTAAAAGCTGCGTTAATTATGATATTCTCATAAGTAAGGAAAGAAAAAATTGCATGTGCACCGCTATGCTTTTCGATCCTAAAGATCATCCCAAACCAGAAGAGACAGCGAAAGATTTTAAGAAAAAATCGAAACTGTATGAAAGGTTTATGCGCCTGAAACAAAACAGGCTTATTAAATATTGGACAAAAAGAAAATTTGAAAAAACTAAATCGATTTTTAGTTTTTTCTTCAATCTGTAAAATTAAAATGATGAGTAAAAAAGTTGTAATTGGTTTTAGCGGAGGATTAGATACATCCTATTGTGTAAAATATTTTGTGGATGATTTAAATTACGAGGTTCATAGCGTTATTGTGAATACCGGTGGCTTTACCAACGATGAATTAATAGCAATTGAAAAACATGCGAAAGCGCTTGGCGTTACCTCGCATACTACCGTAGATGCTACCAAAAGCTATTACGACAATATTGTAAAATACCTTATTTACGGTAACGTATTAAAGAATAGTACTTATCCATTGAGTGTAAGTGCAGAGCGGGTTTCGCAAGCGTTGCATATTGCAGAGCATGTAAAAAAAATTGGCGCTGATGCTGTGGCTCATGGAAGCACAGGAGCTGGCAATGACCAGGTAAGATTTGATATGATCTTTCATATTATGATTCCCGGAGTGGAAATTATAACTCCCATTCGTGACATGCAATTAGCGAGGCAGCAAGAAATTGATTATCTTAAAACGAAAGGAGTGAATATGAATTTTGAAAAATCAGTTTACTCCATCAATAAAGGTTTGTGGGGAACAAGTGTTGGTGGAAAAGAAACATTATCATCTAATGGAATGTTGCCTGAGGAAGCCTGGCCTACGCAACTCAGTAATCACGAACCTCAACAGGTAAAGTTGCATTTTGAAAAAGGGAATTTAACCGGTATTAATGAGGAAAAATTTGATCATCCGGTAGCAGCGATTCAATATTTGCAAAGCATTGCCGGCCCTTATGCTATTGGCCGCGATATACATGTAGGCGATACCGTTATCGGCATAAAAGGAAGAGTAGGATTTGAGGCGGCGGCCCCGATGTTAATTATTAAAGCACATCATGCATTGGAAAAACATGTACTTACAAAATGGCAATTAACGATCAAAAGCCAACTTGCTGATTTTTATGGAAACTGGCTTCATGAAGGTCAATTGCTTGATCCTGTAATGCGCGATATAGAAGCATTTTTTACTTCATCCCAACAAAATGTAACTGGGGATGTATTTATAGAATTGATGCCTTATCGCTTCCAGGTTTCAGGTATCGAATCTCCATTTGATTTGATGAGTAGTAAATTTGGAAAATACGGTGAAATGAATACCGGGTGGAGTGGGGAAGATGTTAGGGGTTTCAGTAAAATATTTGGCAATCAGACAGCGATTTATCATGCTGTAAAAAATAGTGCGAATGAAAAATAAAATCAAGGTAGGTATTATTGGCGGGGCGGGTTATACAGGCGGCGAATTGATAAGATTACTAATTAATCATCCTTCTGTTGAACTTGTATTTATACACAGTAAAAGCAATGCTGGTAAAGAGTTGCATACGGTTCACCAGGATTTAGCAGGAGAAACGCAAATACAATTTTCAAAGGAAATAGATCATAATATTGATGTACTTTTTTTATGCGTAGGCCATGGAGATTCCTTAAAATTCATGAAAGAAAATGATATTCCCGATCGCGTAAAAATTATTTCTCTTTCACAGGATTTCAGGTTAAAAAATACATCTGTATTTAAGGATCGTAAATTTATTTACGGGCTTCCTGAAATTAACAGGGAAGAAATAAGGTCTGCTGAAAACATTGCAAATCCCGGTTGTTTTGCTACCAGTATTGAACTCGGTTTATTGCCCCTTGCAAAGATGAATTTATTAAATGATGTATTCACAACGGGTATTACAGGCTCTACGGGTGCCGGGCAATCCCCTTCTTCTACCTCTCATTTTTCATGGCGTGCAAATAATGTACAGGCTTATAAAACGTTAACGCACCAACATCTAAATGAGATTAATGAATCATTAAATTCAGTTACAGGATCACAAACTCCGGCTATTCATTTCGTTCCCTGGCGCGGAGATTTTACAAGAGGTATTTTTATTACATCGCAAATGAAATGCACTGAAAATTTGAAAGACATGTACCATGCCTTTGAAGAGTTTTATAAAGGCCATCCTTTTGTAAAGATCAGCCATGAACCTATCTTTTTAAAACAAGTAGTGAACACCAATAATTGTTTTATTAATTTAGAAAAAGTAGAAGACATTCTTGTTGTTCATTCTGAAATTGATAATTTATTAAAAGGTGCCAGCGGGCAGGCAGTGCAAAATATGAACCTGATGTTTGGCATCGCAGAAACAGAAGGCCTGAAATTAAAAGCAAATTATTTTTAGTAGGGGCATCCCCCGCGGATGCCCTTTGAAAACGATTTTTTAAAATTAATGAAATGAAATTATTTGACGTTTATCCTATTAATGACATTAATATAGTAAAAGCAAGCGGGTCTTACGTTTGGGATGATAAGGGAATTGAATACCTTGACATGTATGGCGGACATGCTGTCATCAGTATCGGGCATACACATCCACATTGGGTAAAAAAAATTGAAGATCAATTAGAGAAAATTGCCTTCTATTCCAATTCAATAAAAATTCCATTACAGCAGGAACTTGCCGATAAATTAGGAAAGGTTTCAGGAAAAACCAATTACCAGTTATTCCTTTGTAATTCCGGAGCAGAAGCCAATGAGAACGCATTGAAACTGGCATCATTTCATAATGGCCGGAAAAAAATAATTACCTTTTCAAAAGCCTTTCATGGCCGTACTTCACTTGCAGTTGCGGTAACGGATAACCCATCTATTGTAGCCCCGGTAAATGAAACTGATAATGTAGTTTTTCTTCCATTTAATGATGAAGAGGCCCTAAAAGATTATTTTAAAAACCATGGTAAAGAAGTATGTGCTGTAATCGTTGAAGGTATTCAGGGTGTAGGTGGAATAAGAGTTGCCTCGGATTCTTTTTTACAACTTATCCGGAATCTATGTACTGAATACGGAGCTGTTTTTATAGCAGACTCTGTTCAATGTGGCTATGGAAGAACTGGTAAATTTTATTCTCACGATTATGCCGGAGTTGATGCCGACATTTATACCATGGCAAAGGGAATGGGCAATGGTTTCCCAATTGGTGCTATTTCAATTTCTCCTGCAATAGCGCCAAAACATTTTATGCTGGGAACTACTTTTGGTGGCAATCATTTAGCTTGTGCCGCTGCCATAGCAGTTTTGGAAGTGATTGAAAAAGAAAACCTTTTGAATAATGCCGAAGAGATTGGAAATTACCTGGCAGCGGAAATTGAAAAAATACCGGAATTACAAAATGTTCGCGGCAAAGGGTTGATGATTGGCTTTGACGTACCTCCCGGATTAAAAGAATTGAAAAAAAATCTTTTACAAAAACATAAAATATTTACAGGAGAAGCAAAGCCGAATGTAATTAGATTATTGCCATCCCTTGCATTATCTAAAAGTGATGCTGATAAATTTTTGAAAGCGTTGAAAGAAGAAGTTTTATTTCTTTTGATGCAAACAGATAATATTCCTGAGGAAGTTATAATTGCTTCCAAAAATATCAACGAATCAAAAGTTCCCCTTAGGGGGATTTAGTGGCTTTACTTATTGTTCATTAAAATTAATTTTATAAATATTGAAAAAATTTCTTTCAGTAAAAGATGCAGGCAATATTGATTATCTCATAAAATCTGCCTTGAATTATAAAAAAAATCCTTTTGCTCATAATACTTTGGGAAAAGGAAAACGTATAGGTTTATTATTTCTGAATCCGAGTATGCGTACACGATTAAGTACACAAATAGCTGCCCAGAATCTGGGCATGGAGGCGATTGTTTTTAATGCTTCGCAGGATGGTTGGTCGCTTGAATTTGAAGATGGTGCAATCATGAACGGTACTACAGCAGAACATGTAAAAGATGCGGCTCCCATCATGGGAAATTATTTTGACATTCTGGGTGTGCGCACTTTTCCTTCTTTAAAAAACCGTGAAGAAGATTATGCTGAAAAAATTCTGAATCAATTTGTGAAATATGCAAACATTCCTGTGATAAGCCTGGAAAGCGCAACCTTGCATCCGCTGCAAAGCCTTACAGATATTATTACTATTTCAGAAAATATTCCGGTGAAAAATAAAACAAAACCTAGGGTAGTTTTAATTTGGGCTCCTCATGTAAAACCATTGCCGCAATGCGTTGCCAATAGTTTTTCTGAATGGGTTAATGAATGGAATCATGCAGAGTTTGTGATTGCTCATCCTGAAGGGTATGAATTAGATATCCGTTTTACACAAGACGCAACTATCACCCACGATCCCGCACAAGCACTTAATGACGCGGATTTTGTTTATGTAAAAAACTGGAGTAGTTACAAAGATTATGGAAAAATAATTCCTGTTGATACTGACTGGATGCTCACTAATAAAAAACTTTCGATAACCAATAATGCAAAAATTATGCATTGTCTTCCTGTACGTAGAAATGTAGAATTGAGCGATGAAGTTTTGGACAGTGAGAATAGCATTGTAACTGAGCAAGCCGGTAATCGTGTATGGGCGGCTCAGGCGGTATTGTCGAATATTTTAAACGGATTAGCATGAATGATTTAGCTAATAATAATGAGAGGCTTTTCATTATTAAAATTGGTGGGAATGTAATAGATGATCCCAAAAATCTTGATTCTTTTATACAGGAGTTCGCAAATATTGAAGGCAAAAAAATCTTAGTGCATGGTGGCGGGAAAATAGCAACAGCGATAGGAGAAAAATCAGGTATTCAATCAAAATATATTGATGGAAGAAGAATAACTGATGATGCAACTATTGATTTGGTAACAATGGTGTATGGGGGGTTGGTTAATAAAAAAATTGTGGCGAAGCTGCAATGGGTTCATTGCAACGCCATTGGAATCACTGGCGCAGATGCAAATTTAATACTTGCGAAAAAACGACCGGTTAAAGAAATAGATTTTGGATGGGTAGGTGATATAAATGCTACTGATATCAATCCAAAAACATGGCAACTGTTTTTAGAAAACGGCCTTACACCAGTAGTAGCGCCACTTACGCATGATGGCGAAGGGCACATGCTCAATACAAATGCAGATACCATAGCTTCAGTTCTTGCAGTGAATTTGTCTTCATTTTATAATGTAAAACTGGTATTTTGTTTTGAAAAAAATGGCGTGCTGCTGAATGTTAACGATGAAAATTCTGTAGTGAAACAACTGAATTCGAATACCTATCAACAACTAAAAGAAAGCAACAGCCTTTTTGCAGGGATTTTGCCAAAAATTGATAATGCATTCGATGCTATTAATAAAGGAGTAAAAGAAGTGTTGATCGGTAATTCTTCCCAATTATCTGTTTTAATTAATGGAGAGAGCGGAACAAAAATTTCTATGCAATGAATGAAATAAAAAATATTGACGAATTATTTTCTGATGCAATCGGTTTATTAAAGCAATTAATTGCTACGCCTTCTTTTAGCAAAGAGGAAAATGAAACTGCCGACCTTTTGGAAAAATTTCTTCAGCAAAAAGATATTAAGGCTAACCGGTATTTAAATAATGTTTGGGCAACCAATAAACATTTTGATGAAAATAAAAAAACGGTGTTATTAAATTCTCATCATGATACGGTAAAACCCAATAATGGTTATACTTTGGACCCTTTTGAACCTATTGAAAAAGATGGAAAATTGTATGGCCTGGGTTCCAATGATGCGGGTGGCGCTCTAGTTGCTTTGCTCTCTGTATTTGTAAATTTTTATGAAGCAGAAATTCCATTTAATCTCATATTCGCCGGTACGGCAGAAGAAGAAATTTCGGGGCAAAATGGTGTTGAGATCCTATTGGATCATTTACCCAAAATTGATTGCGCCATTGTTGGCGAACCTACATTATTGAATATGGCCGTAGCAGAAAAAGGGTTGCTGGTGCTGGATTGTATGGCACATGGGAAAGCCGGTCATGCTGCCCGCAACGAAGGAGTAAATGCATTGTATATCGCAATGAAAGATATAAACTGGTTGAGTACATTTCAATTTCCGAAAATATCTTCTCTTTTAGGGCCTGTGCATATAGCGGTTACTTCTATTAATACTCCCAATAAAACACATAATATTGTTCCTGCTGAATGTAGTTTTTTGGTTGATATAAGGGTGAATGAATTGTATACATTTGATGAAGTGATTTCTACTATAAAAGAAAATATCAGCAGTCAGATTCAACCAAGGTCTATCAGATTGAATTCTTCTTTTATAAAAGAAAATCATCCATTAGTATTAGCCGGTAAAAAAATGGGAATTTCATCTTATGGCTCGCCAACCTGTTCTGACATGGCATTAATGAACTTTCCTTCTTTAAAAATTGGCCCAGGCGATTCTGCACGAAGCCATATAGCTGATGAATATATTTTTGTAAATGAGATCAAAGAAGGCTTAAAAACCTATATTCAATTATTGCAAAACTTTGGAACCGAATTAAATCATTCTGTAAATAAAGTCGAATGAAACTCTGGCAAAAAAATAGCGAAACATTAAAGGAAGTAGAAACATTTACTGTAGGGAAAGATCGTGAACTCGATTTATTTCTCGCCCCGTTTGATGTATTGGGTTCTTTGGCTCATATACAAATGTTGAATAGCGTAGGCTTGCTTTCCAATGATGAATTGAGTGAATTGCAGGATGCGTTAAAAGATATTTATAAAGACATAGCTGCAGGTTCTTTTTCTTTGGAAGAAGGTGTTGAGGATATTCATTCACAGGTGGAATTGATGCTGACAAAAAAACTTGGGGATTCAGGAAAAAAAATTCATTCTGCACGCTCCCGTAACGACCAGGTAATTCTTGATCTGAAACTTTTTCTTAGATCTGAAATCGAAGAATTAGTAGAATTAGTCAATGGATTTTTTAATCTATTATTAGCTCAAAGTGAAAAATATAAAGATTACCTGTTGCCCGGCTATACCCACTTGCAGCTTGCAATGCCCAACTCATTCGGCTTATGGTTTGGCGCTTATGCCGAAAGCCTGGCAGATGACATGATCACACTTTATGGCGCATGGGAAATTACTAATAAAAATCCCCTTGGCTCGGCGGCAGGTTTTGGTTCCTCATTTCCTATTAATAGAAAATTAACTACCCAATTACTGGGTTTTGAAGATCTGAATTACAATGTTGTGTATGCGCAAATGAGCCGTGGAAAAACTGAAAGAATTTTATCACAGTCACTGGCCAATTTTGCGGCTACGCTCTCGCGTATGAGCATGGATGCTTGTATCTATCTAAATCAAAATTTTGCATTTATCTCGTTTCCTGATGAACTTACCACAGGAAGCAGTATAATGCCACATAAAAAAAATCCCGATGTTTTTGAATTGATTCGTGCACATTGCAATCGTATTCTGGCGCTTCCGAATGAAATATATTTAATATCGGCAAACCTTCCTTCAGGTTATCACCGTGATTTCCAATTATTAAAAGAACATCTTTTTCCTGCATTAAAAAATCTGAAAGATTGCCTGAAGATGGCAACTTTGATGATTGAAAATATTGACGTAAAAAAAGATATTCTCAATGATGAAAAATATAAATATCTATTTACGGTTGAAGAAATGAATAAGTTGGTATTACAGGGTATGCCGCTTAGAGATGCTTATAAAAAAATAGGCGCCGGGGTTGAAAATAATACCTTCGTAAGCGATATGAAACTGGCTCATTCTCATGAAGGATCAATAGGTAATCTTCAGAATGAACAAATTAAAATAATGATGAATAAGGTAATTGCCCGTTTTGATTTTAAGAAAGTGAATGATGCATTACAAAAATTATTACAGTAAATTGCCAACTTGAGTAATAGAAAACGGACTCATTTTTATTTTGTTAATAAACAAAAAGTATGGTAGAATCTATAAAAAAACGGATAGCGATTTTTGGTTCCACCGGATCTATAGGTACACAGACGTTGAAGGTAATTGAAGCTTACCCCGATCTGTTTGAGGTAGAAATATTGACTGCGCAAACCAATGATAAGCTTCTTATTGAACAGGCACTCAAATTCACACCCAATGCGGTTGTTATTGGTGATGAAAAAAAATATGAAGAAGTAAAATCAGCTCTCGTTTCAAAAAATATAAAAGTTTTTACCGGTGAATCTGCATTGGAAGAAGTAGCCGATTTCGATACGTATGATATGATGATAGCGGCAATTGTAGGTTTTGCAGGATTAAAACCTACTTTAAAAGCCGTTGAAAAAGGGAAAGCCATTGCATTGGCTAATAAGGAAACCCTGGTAGTCGCTGGAGATATTGTAATGCAATTGGCAGTGGAAAACAGGGTGCCCATTATACCGGTTGATAGTGAACATTCCGCCATATTTCAATGCCTTGTTGGTGAAACAAGAAATAAAATTGAAAAGGTAATATTAACTGCGAGTGGTGGCCCTTTTCTTGGTAAAAAACCTAATTTTTTGGTCAATGTCAAAAGACATCACGCCCTTCAGCATCCTAATTGGAATATGGGTGCAAAAATTACAGTTGACTCCGCAACCCTTATGAATAAAGGACTTGAGATGATAGAAGCAAAATGGCTTTTCAATCTTACGCCAGACCAGATACAGGTAGTTATACATCCTCAAAGCATTGTGCATAGTATGGTACAGTTTGAGGACGGCAGTATAAAAGCCCAAATGGGATTGCCCGATATGAGACTTCCAATTCAGTATGCGCTTACTTTTCCTCATCGGGTTGCAAGCGACAATCCACGGGCTGATTTTAGGAAAATTGCAAGTCTGACTTTTGAAGAACCGGACATTAAAACATTTCGCAATCTGAGCCTGGCAACTATTGCTTTGGAAAAAGGAGGAAATCTTCCCTGCATTTTAAATGCGGCCAATGAAATTGCCGTATGGGCGTTTTTAAATAATCGTATTGGTTTTTTAGATATTACCGCTGTGGTAGAAAAAGCCATGCAAAAAATAAATTATATAGAAAAGCCAAATCTTGCAGATTATTTTGAAAGCGATGGAGAGGCTCGTAATTTCGCGGCTTCTTTAATAAAAATGTAGCCCAACCTAACCTCTGAAAGGGAAAAAGGGAAAGCATTACATGATTTTGAAAACACTTAAAACAAACAGCCCCTTTAGGGGGTGGGGTAAAATATGACATTATTAGCTATATCTATCAATTGGCCGGCAGTAGGATTGCAGGCTGGATATCTTATCTTCTCTCTTTCTATTTTAGTAATCATTCATGAATTTGGCCATTTTATTACCGCAAAGTGGTTCCAATGCCGGGTTGAAAAATTCTACTTATTTTTTGATCCATGGTTTTCAATTTTCAAGAGGAAAGTTGGTGATACCGAATATGGAATTGGCTGGCTTCCATTGGGTGGATATGTAAAAATTTCCGGAATGGTTGATGAAAGTATGGATAAGGAACAATTGGCTCAACCTCCGCAACCATGGGAATTCAGGAGCAAACCGGCCTGGCAACGACTCATCATTATGTTAGCTGGTGTAACGATGAATGTGTTGCTTGCATTTTTTATTTATGCCATGATATTGTATACCTGGGGCGAAACAAAAATGCCGAATCAAAATGCCAAATATGGAATTTGGGTTACTGATAGCCTGATGTATAATATCGGTTTGAAAAATGGCGATAAGATTGAAGCGGTAAACGGAGAATCTGTTAAATATTTTAATGATATTCCTGCTAAAATTTTATTGGGGAAACAGATTACCGTAGAAAGAAATGGAAAAGAGGAAACCATCAATATTCCCGTGAATATGATTGAGCAGTTGGTAGAAAAAAAAGGAAAACGTACCACATTAATAATGCCGCGTACGCCTTTAATTCTTGGTCCTTACGATGCAAAAGATTCTTCTTATGGAAAATCGGCAGGGCTGCAAGGGTATGATAAAATTGTAGAAGTAGATTCCACACCCGTTACTTTCTTTGATGAACTGGCAAGTTATCTGCAAAATAAAAAAGGAGATACCGTCTTACTTTCTGTAGTAAGAAATCAACAGCCCCTATTGGTAAAAGTTAAGGTAGGCGCAGATGGAAAAATTGGATTGAATGGTTTTTCTGATGATCAATATGACAGCCTTGGTATTTTTAAACAGGAAACAAAAAAATATAGTTTACTTGCATCCTTTCCGGCAGGAGTGAAAAAGACAGGCGAGCAATTGAATTTTTATATTCAGCAATTTAAAATGATCCTGAATCCTGAAACGGGTGCCTATAAAGGACTTGGTGGATTTAAAACGATGGCTTCCATCTTTCCAAGTACCGGATGGAACTGGGAAGCGTTCTGGAAAATAACTGCATTCTTTTCGATTATATTGGCATTTATGAACCTATTGCCCATACCAGCTTTAGACGGCGGTCATGTAGTATTTACATTGGTAGAAATGGTAACAGGAAGAAAACCAAGTGATAAATTTTTAGAATACGCTCAAATAGTTGGAATGGTTTTACTCCTTGCATTAATGCTTTTTGCAAATGGTAATGATTGGTTTGGATGGGGGAAGGGGCGTTGATTCAATTGACAATTGATAATTGATAATTGATAATTTGGAAAACAGTGAAAGAAAATGTTGTGAAATTGAAATCGTTCGATTTTGCTTTACGGATTGTAAAGATTTATCAATATTTAGTTGAAAATAAGAGAGAGTTCGTTTTATCCAAACAATTACTTAGGTCAGGAACTTCCGTAGGGGCTTTGGTAAGAGAAAGTGAACATGCAGAGAGTAAACCTGATTTCATACACAAACTTTCTATCGCATTAAAAGAAGCCAATGAAACCGAATATTGGATAGAGTTGCTTTATAGTTCAAACTTTATAGATGAAAAAAGTTTTCCTTCTATAAAGAAGGATATTGAAGAATTACTGAAATTATTGACTGCTATAATTAAAACAAGCAAGAATTTAAGTTATGAAGTAAACTTAAATAAATGACTCATTATTAATTATCAATTATCCATTAATTCAATTCCAATTTTTCTCATTAATATGGATGCGTTCAAACTATTGCAAACGCCGGGTTTCAGGCGATAATCAAAATATAATTCATCATTACTTACCTGCACATCAAAATGATAGTTAAGAATGTTTGCGGGGTATTCATTTTTTAGATCGGCGAGTTCCAGATCATGAGTAGCAATAATTGCCGCGGCTTTTTGTTTAATCAATTGTTTTATTAATGCCTTTGAACCGGTATGCCTGTCCAATGAATTGGTGCCTCTTAATATTTCATCCAGGAGAATAAAAACATTTTCTCCCGCATTTACTTTTTCAATAATCGATTTTAATTTTTTCAATTCAGCATAAAAAGTAGAAGTACTTTCTTCAAGATTGTCGGTTATTCGCATGCTACTGATCATTTGTACATACGATACATTAAACGCTGTGGCACACACGGGAGCGCCGGCCATTGCCAATACTACATTTACACCTATACTTCTTAAATAAGTGCTTTTGCCTGCCATGTTAGAACCCATTACCAGCATTAGTTCTCCGTTGCCTGGTATATCAATATAATTATTGACCCTTTTATTTTTATTAATTAAAGGATGGCCGATTTCTTTTCCTTCTATTGAAAAATATACGGGAACAATGGTTGGGAAAACCCAATCAGGTTCATTAAAATATAATAGGGCGAAACTACTTAATGCCTCGATAGTGCCAAGTGCATCAAACCAGGTATTGATATTATTCTGTTGTGTTGATTTCCATTTTTCAAGGTCAAGCACCTGTTGTAAATTCCACAAGAGTAAAATGTTTAGTGGTGCCGAAATCACTAAATTATACCTGAGATCCAGCTTATCTAAAATCTTTTTTAAACGATAAATATCTTCAGAAGCATTTTGGTTATGGGCATTTAAAAAACCGGATTGTAATTCTTTCAATAAAGGGCTTTCAAACTTTTCTTTTTCAATATGTGCAATGCCTTCTGAAAGCGTATTTAATTCACCAGCTATTTTAGATAATTTTTCATGCAGAGGTGATACATATTTATTAATTTGATAGGCGATGGCGGCAAACGTGAACAATGATAAATAAAATATACCGTTGCCCACCAAGTCAAAAATATAAAGGGCAACGATGCTCAAAATAATCATTGGCAATAAATAGCGCAGCCATTTCCAGGCTGTAAAATTTAAGAAAATAGGCGGATCTTTCATCCATTCTTCCATCCGGTTTTTGGTAAAAAACGTAATTTTATTTTTTCTGCCTAAAGCCTGCAAATCTTGTATCCATAAGGGTTTTCTGGATAATTCTTTTATAGCTAACTGTTTTGGTAAAATAAGTTCGCGCTTTGATGGGAAATTTAAATAATCAGCCAATTGTTTGCTCCCGGGTTCTGAAGTAGTACGGTTGATATATTGAAACAATGAAGCCCTCCCAAAAATGTCCAGATCATTAGCATAGGCATGATCCTTGGGGATATGTTCAGCACCATCTTTAAAATTATGATAATTACCGGCGAGGCACTTTAATTCATCTTCAATTATATGAATTAAATGATGGGTATGTTCTATTTTGGATTGGTTATTTAAATCCGCATAAATTAAACGGATAAAAATAAACAGTAATGCAATGGTTGCGAAGGCCACATAAATAAACCCCAATGAAAATAGTAAATAAAAAACAGCAACAATGGCAATGATAGCGCCCAGGCGGAGCCAGGCAAAAGAAGATTTCCTTTGTTGTAATTTTTTTAATTGAGCCTGTAATTCTTCTAACCTGTTTTGATAAAATTGTGTTGGTTCCATTAATTTGTTT
>DATCMY010000250.1:0-6177 GCA_036565505.1 Hanamia sp. | reverse complement strand
ATTTCATTGCATAGTTATATAACGAACTTGCTTCGGGTGGCATTGCCGAATGAACCTGTGCAAAACAGCTTAAGGAAAAACAGCAAAAAAGTATGGGTAATAAATATTTCATAAGTTGGCTTTAGTATAAAAAAATATTTTGGAACAGGAGAACCAATATTTAACGAAAAAAAATCAAAAAAATTGGATGAAAACATTCTCTTTTATCAACTAATAAATGAATGTATTTGGCCGATATCAGCCTGAATTATTGCTTACTACTTGTGAAATTTTTAAATCATTTAAAAAAAAACAAAACCATGATAAAACATGGGATTGGATCCATCTACCTTTCCGTTTTTGGCACAATATTTCCTTTCGATGAGTAAAACATTTTAAAAAAAAATATCTAAATGAATCTTCATCCAAAATTAAAAGGACAAAGTGCTTTGGTAACAGGTGCCAATAGCGGAATAGGAATGGCAGTAGCCATTGCATTGGCCAATGATGGTGCCAATGTAGTCTTGAATTATGTGAGCCATCCCGAAGCAGCGGAAGCTGTTGTGAAACAAATTGAAAATAATGGCGGCAATGCGATAGCTGTTAAAGGAGATGTAAGTAAAGAAGATGAAGTGCAATCGATGTTTCAACAAATGTTTGCAAAATATGGAACCATAGATATTCTTGTAAATAACGCAGGATTACAAAAAGATTCGCCATTTGAAAGTATGAGCCTTGCTGATTGGCAATTGGTAATAAATGTAAATCTTACCGGGCAGTTTTTATGTGCCCGGGAAGCTGTAAAAGAGTTTTTAAAAAGGGGAATAGTTGCTGAGAGAAGCCGCGCTGCCGGGAAAATTATTTGCATGAGCAGTGTGCACCAGGTAATTCCCTGGGCCGGGCATGTAAATTACGCCTCCAGTAAAGGAGGTATAGAAATGATGATGAAAAGTTTGGCGCAGGAGCTGGCTCCTAAAAAAATAAGGGTTAATTCAATAGGGCCAGGCGCTATACGAACTCCTATTAATGAATCAGCATGGAGCACTCCGGAAGCGCTTAATAAATTACTCACACTTATTCCTTATGGACGCATTGGTGAACCTGAAGATATTGGTAAAGTTGCCGTATGGCTTGCCAGCGATGAGTCGGATTATCTTACTGGTACCACTATTTTTGCTGATGGCGGCATGCTACTTTATCCCGGATTTTCTACCAACGGATAATAAATAAAGAAAGAAGAAATGAATAAAATGGATAATGCAGAACAGAGAAGATTACACGAAAATGCATCTAAAGAAATTCCATTAGAAAAATGGGGAACTTACTTAAGTGAGCGCCAATGGGGAACGGTTCGGGAGGACTATAGTGAGAATGGAGATGCGTGGAATTATTTTCCACATGATCATTCCCGAAGCAGGGTTTACCGGTGGGGTGAAGATGGATTGGGAGGAATTTCAGACATTAATCAGCAATTATGTTTTGCTATTGCGTTATGGAATGGTAAAGACCCCATATTAAAAGAAAGAGTTTTTGGATTAGGAAATGAAGAGGGAAATCATGGGGAAGATGCGAAGGAATTATATTATTACCTCGATAATCTGCCTTCTCATTATTACATGAAATATTTATACAAATATCCACAGGAAGCCTTTCCCTATCTGGACCTTCTAAACACTAATAAAAAAAGAAGTAAACAGGATCCTGAATATGAAATTCTGGATACAGGCGTTTTTAACGATGATAAATATTTTGATGTTTTTATAGAATATGCAAAAAATAACAGTGAAGATATTTTTATCAAAATTGAAGTATTTAACCGGGGAAATGAAAAAGCTCCGATCACTATTTTGCCAACATTATGGTTTTATAATCATTGGCAATATGCGGGGGATAAAAACATACCCAAAATTAGTTTTTTAAATGATCAGGCAGTTAAGGCAGGTCATCATTCTCTTGGCAATTATTATCTCTATTTCAACTCAACTGATGATATACTTTTTACCGAAAATGAAACCAATTTCCAACGGCTTTACAATCGCCCGAATAAAACAGAATTTGTAAAAGATGCATTTCATGAAGCCGTTATAAATGGCGCCAATTTTCAAAAATTAAAAGATAAAAAAGAAGGAACAAAATGCTCCCCGGTTTATAAATTAGAATTAGAGCCCAAACAATCGAAGTGTATTTTCCTTCGCCTTTCCAACAAAGAAATAGATGATTTCTTTCCCGAAAATTTTCAGGAAATATTTAGTACAAGAAAGAAAGAAGCTGATGAATTTTACGAATCAATTCATCCTGTATCATGCACTGAAGACCAGAAGAATATCCAACGCCAGGCATTTGCAGGCATGCTTTGGAATAAACAATATTATCACTATGATTTAGAACGCTGGATTCATACCAGTGATGGTATTACTCCCGTTACAGAAGCGCGGCAGAATGGACGAAATCATAATTGGAAATACTTAAAGAACCAGGATATTTTATCTTTGCCCGATAATTGGGAATATCCCTGGTATGCAGCCTGGGATATGGCATTTCACTGTATTACTCTTGCCGTAATAGATCCCCTTTTTGCAAAGCATCAGTTAACATTGCTTATGCGGGAATGGTACATGGACCCGCAAGGGCAATTGCCCGCCTATGAATGGGATTTTAATGATGTAAATCCACCTGTGCATGCATTTGCAGCCTTGCAGGTTTACAAAACTGAACAAAGATTGTATGGCAATACCGACATTAATTTTCTGAAAAGTATCTTTCAAAAACTCATAATCAATTTCACCTGGTGGATCAACAGGAAAGATGCAGGTGGCAACAGTATTTTTGAAGGAGGATTTCTTGGCCTTGATAATATAGGTCTTTTTAACAGAAGTATGGTGCTTCCGGGTAATATGCTTTTGGAACAGGCAGACGGTACCAGTTGGATGGGTATGTATGCGCTTGATATGATGAACATTGCTCTTGAAATTGCGATGCATGATATTTCATTTGAAGATACTGCCACTAAATTTTATGAGCATTTTGTTATAATTGCCGAGGCGCTCAATGAGCTTGGATTATGGAACGAAGAAGATAAATTTTTCTACGATGTACTTTCATTAAATAAATCAGATGCTTTCCCGTTAAAAATACGTTCTGTAATAGGCCTTACACCTTTATTTGCCGTAACTGTTGTTGATAAAGAAGTTTTTGATAAGCTCCCTGATTTTACTAAACGTATGCAATGGTTTCAAAATTACCGGCAAGCCAATCAGTTGTATTTACCAAGCCAGGATAAAAGAAATAACAAATGTATTTTGCTATCGCTTGTACACAAAGAAAGATTGAAATATTTGTTTGAAAAAATATTAGATGAATCAGAGTTTTTATCTGATGGTGGTATAAGGGCACTGTCAAAATTTTATCAGAAAAATCCATATACTTTAAATTACTACGGCAATACTTATTCTATTCAATACGATCCCGGAGATTCTACATCCGGGATGTTTGGTGGAAATTCAAATTGGCGCGGCCCGGTATGGATGCCGGTTAATTATCTATTCATAAAAGCATTTAAAACATTTGGATCTTTTTATGAGGATGATTTAAAAGTTGAATGTCCTACAGGTTCAGGTAATTTGCAATCTCTTAATGAGGTTGCTTCTGAAATTACCAGGCGACTGTTGTATATATTTGAAAAAAATGATCAGAACGAGAGACCTGTATTTGGTTCTTATAATTGGTTTTATAAAAAAGAAGAGAACTGCAACCTTGTTCTTTTTCATGAATATTTTCATGGTGATACTTCGAGGGGATTAGGTGCCAGCCATCAAACGGGCTGGACAGGGCTAATTGCTAATTTGATTCTTGATCTGAAAGAGAATAAAGAAGCAGACCAGAAAAAATAATTTTCTTAACAGGCAATACCCATCATTTCTTCTCTTTCATTTTAAATTTTTGAATGGCAATTTTTGTAAAATCGCTAAGAACCATACGCCCGCTTAACGCGGCCCTTTCTTTTAAAAGTATATCCCAGTTTTCTGTTCCCTTCCAAAAAATTGCTTTCATTGCTGCCATTGCATCAGGGCTGGAGTGCGCAAGGGCATTGGCAAGGCGCTGAACAGATTCATCCATATTTATTAAAGAATCGTGTACTTCTGCAAATAACCCTTTTTGCTTGGCCCAGTCTGCATTTCTCCAAAGAGTAGCATCAATTGCAAGTTGACTGAAAGCCGAGGTTCCTATTTTTCTTTCTACTGCCGGACCGACAACAAAGGGTCCTATTCCCAGGGAGAGTTCACTTAGTTTCACCTCTGCGGTTTTTACTGCTACTGCATAATCTACTGCTGAAGCAAGCCCGACTCCACCACCAACACATTTTCCATGAATGCGGCCAATTATAAATTTATTACACTTTCTCATTGCATTGATCACATTGGCAAACCCGGAAAAAAACTGCAATCCTTCTTTTTCACTTTGAATAGCAACTAACTCTTCAAAACTTGCGCCAGCACAGAATGTACCTTCTCCTGCACTTTGTAAAATTACGACCATACTATCATGTGTACCCGCATAATGAATTTCCTGGGTAAGGGCATCTAATAATTTAGCGGGTAACGAATTACTTTGAGGATGAAAAAATTCAATCGTCGTAATTCCATGTTCTGTGTGAGATGTTACGTAAGGTTCCATTTTTTTAATTTTGGTTATTATTTTTCTTCTTTATTTCTTCTTACCATCGTAAGTATCGTCGCAACACCGGCAATCTCTTCTGTATCATCTATTATTTCTACATACCATTTTACAATTCCTCTTGGTATCTCAATCCCTTTTACATTGGCTGTTTCAGGAGTTTTCTCTTTTAATTCCTGTTCAATTTTTTCTTTACAGGTAAGCTTAATATAAATTTCCGTACTGGGATACACGGGTTTTGTAAAGCGTAATTCTTCAATTCCATAATTGAGCAAAACCGGATTTTTTTCATAACTATCGACAAACAAACCAGCAGCAGCACTCATTATAAAATAACCATGTGCTACCTGCTGTTCAAACATGGTATCTGTAAAATCTGTTGTTTTAATATGCGCATAAAAATGATCCCCACTTAAATCAGCAAACTGATTGATATCTTCTGCTGTAATCATTCTTTTTTCTGTTATTAATTGATCACCGATTTCAAGGTCTTCAAAATATTTTTTGAACGGGTGAATGGTATTGATGTTTCCTTTTGCGCCAGGTTGGTAAACATTGGTGATCGAAGTAAGCATTGTTGGTGAACCCTGCAATGCCACTCTTTGCATATAATGTTTTATTCCTCTTAAGCCGCCCATTTCTTCTCCACCACCGGCTCGCCCGGGCCCCCCATGAGTAAGCATGGGTAAGGGTGAACCGTGTCCGGTACTTTCTTTCGCACAATCTCTGTTCAATACTAAAATTCTTCCGTGATAAGTACCTGCTCCCATCACAAAGCGTTTTGAAAAATGTTCATTGGCAGTTACCACCGAACTGCATAAACTGCCTTTTCCCAGCCTGGCAAGTTCTATTGCTTCCTCTGTATTTTTATAAGGCATAATAGTACTGACCGGCCCAAACGCTTCAATATTATGCACTTCGTCATTTTGAAAAGGATGTTCATTTTTTAAAAGCAGCGGGCTCATGAAAGCGCCCTTTTTAATATCAGCATCAATTAATTCAACACTATCGAGGCTGCCATAAAGAATTTGAGAAGAAGCCAGTAATTTCTGCACTTGCTGCATTACTTCTTCTTTTTGCAATTGGCCGGCAAGTGAACCCATTCTCACTTTTTCATTTTCAGGATTCCCAATAGTTGTTTGTGCCAACGATTTACTTATGGCTTTCCAAACATCTTCCATTTTATTTTCAGGGACAAATATCCTGCGGATAGCCGTGCATTTTTGCCCTGCTTTTGAAGTAATTTCTTTTCTTATCTCTTTTATAAAAATATCCCATTCGGGCATTTCAATAGTAACATCATCACCAAGTACAATGCAATTCAAAGAATCTGCTTCAAGATTAAATGGGACATTTTCGTGAAGAACATTAGGGTTGGATTTTAATTTTAATCCTGTAGATGCCGATCCTGTGAATGTGATCACATCCTGCGACGTAACATGATCAAGAATATCTCCTGCTCCTCCGCAAATTAATTGCAATGCGCCTTCAGGTAAAATTTTGGATTTAATTATTTCTCTTACT
>DATCMY010000249.1:0-6586 GCA_036565505.1 Hanamia sp. | reverse complement strand
CATCATTTACATTTCACTGCCGATGATTATGATAAATTTGGTTATTTAATAAAATGCAATCCTGCCATTAAAGAATCAAAAAATAAAGAAGCGCTTTGGGAGGCATTGCTGGACGATCGTTTAGATATTATAGCAACAGATCACGCGCCGCATACATTAGAAGAAAAGCAAGGGCCTTATGAACATGCACATTCAGGTTTGCCATTGGTACAACATCCGTTATTAATCATGCTATCTTACCATAAAGAAGGAAAAATCTCTTTGGAAAAAATTGCCGAAAAGATGAGCCATGCAGTAGCAGATTGTTTCAAAATCAAAGATCGTGGTTATATAAGAGAAGGATATTTTGCAGATCTTGTAGTGATTGATTTAAATCAATCAACCACTGTAAAAAAAGAAAATATATTGTACAAATGCGGGTGGAGCCCATTTGAAGAAACCAAGTTTCCTGCGCTAATCACACAGACTTTTATTAATGGTAATTGTGTTTACAATCATAATTATGGAAATACAACCTGGGATGAATCTATAAAAGGAGAACGATTATTATTTGAGCGCTAATCGTTGTATGTTTATATTGCTGAATGGTTAATCAATACATAGCCTCCTGACACAACTAATTAACTAATGAACCAATGAACCTTTCATAAATGGAAACGGATAAAACCACTTTAAATGATCTTTCTATTTTCAATCATGAAGAGGAGTTTTCTGTTTTCAGTAAACTAAATTTTACAAGAACAGTTGGTGGCAGGGAAAAATTAAGACAAATATTCAGTAAGTCATTAAATGACATTCAATCTATTAACGATGTACAGAAAACTTTGCAACTACTTCTTGCAAAGGAAAGCCAGTGGCCTCTTTCTATAAGTAATGGCTCTATAATGATGATCCATAAATTTTATGAAACTTCTATAGATCAGCCTCCTCCACATCCTTCTTTATCCTCGGCACATTATTATAAATTATTCCATGGGCCGGATTTTTCCCTGGTAAAATATTCAACGGGACATGCATTTGATTTTATAAAAGGCATGCAACATATTCTTGCAGTTTTTTTAAATGATGAGACTCCTGATAATTTGAAAAAGCTTTTGGATAAAACAAAATCCATCATCAAAAAACAGCAATTTGATATCATTTCTAAAAAAGAAAAAAGCAATGATCTCACCATAACAGAAATGCTTACACTGGCTTATTTCATCAGGTATCATTACAAACAGCATCTCTTTGAGCTTATTGAAATTTATTTTCATTTAGATGCATGGTACGGCATGGCAATGGCCGTTAAAGAATTCCAGCTTACTTTCCCGGTTTTTACTATTTCGGAAGAACCTGTATTAAAAGCTGAAAAATTATATCATATTTTATTAAATAATCCTGTGGCTTACGATATTGAACTAAATGCAAAAAATAATTTTATTTTTTTAACCGGAGCCAATATGGCCGGCAAAAGCACTTTTATAAAAGCAGTGGGCAGCTCGGTATTTTTAGCGCATATCGGCATGGGTGTACCTGCAAAATCAATGGAACTTTCTTTATTCGATGGATTGCTCAGCAACATCAATGTGGTGGACAACGTGATAAAAGGCGAAAGTTATTTTTACAATGAAGTGCAGCGGATAAAAAACACTATTTTAAAAATAACTGATAGTAGAAAATGGCTGATTCTGATAGATGAATTGTTTAAAGGTACCAATGTACAGGATGCCATGAAATGCAGTACTGTAGTGATAGAAGGGCTTATTAAAATAAAGCGTTCCTTATTTATTTTATCAACGCATTTATATGAAATAGGTGACGAATTAAAAAAATATCCCAACATTGATTTTAAATATTTCGAAACCAATGTTACTGACGATAAGCTATCCTTCAGTTATCAACTAAAAAATGGAATAAGTAATGACCGTTTAGGTTATTTAATACTAAAAAAAGAAAAAGTGATTGAGTTGCTTGAAGGATTGTAAGCCAAAAAATATTTATCCTTTTTAAATACTTCTTTTCTTTTACTTTAAAATAAATACTTATTTATATTTTTTGCCATTACTTTTTTAGGTAATTTCATTTTATGTTAGTCAAAACTTTCGGCAGCGCTGTTTATGGGGTAGAAGCTATTACGATAACCGTAGAAGTAAATGTGAGCAGTGGAAAATATACATCCATTGTTGGGCTTGCAGATAATGCAGTTAAAGAAAGCCTTGAGCGAATGGAGAGCGCTATAAAGGCAAATGGTTATCATTTTCCCAGGACAAAAGTTGTTGTGAATCTTGCTCCTGCGGACATCAGGAAAAGCGGGACTGCATTTGATCTTCCCATTGCCATGGCCACATTAGGGGCAAGCGAACAATTAGAAAATGCTGAAAAACTTAATGATTATGTCATCATGGGCGAGCTCAGTCTGGATGGAGCAGTACGGCCAATAAAAGGTGCATTGCCCATAGCGATACAGGCAAGAAAAGAAAATTTCAAAGGGTTAATTCTTCCAAAAGAAAATGCAAGGGAAGCGGCGATGGTCAATAACTTAAATGTGTATGGTGTAGGCCACATCAATGAAGTGATTGATTTTTTTATTGATGAAAATTCTATAAAGCCAACCATTGTAAATACCCGTGAAGAATTTGCCAATGCGCAAAGTGATTTTGATATAGATTTTTGTGATGTAAAAGGACAGGAAAATATAAAACGCGCATTGGAAATAGCCGCAGCAGGAGGTCACAATGCCATATTGATAGGACCGCCAGGAGCAGGTAAAACCATGCTGGCAAAACGTTTACCAACTATTCTTCCTCCATTGAGTTTACAGGAAGCGTTAGAAACAACTAAAATTCATAGTGTGGCTGGCAAACTTCCGGAAAATGCGACATTGATTTCCAAACGCCCTTTTCGTTCTCCTCATCACACTATTTCAGATGTTGCATTAGTTGGTGGCGGAGGTATGCCACAACCCGGAGAAATTTCATTGGCACACAATGGCGTTTTATTTTTAGATGAATTACCTGAATTTAAAAGAACTGTTTTGGAAGTGATGCGCCAACCGATGGAAGAAAGAAAAGTTACTATTTCGAGGGCAAAAGTAGCCTTGGATTTTCCATCCAGTTTTATGCTGATTGCTTCTATGAACCCTTGCCCATGCGGTTATTATAATCATCCCGAGAAAGAATGTTCCTGTCCGCCGGGTGCTGTTCAAAAATATTTAAATAAAATATCCGGTCCATTATTAGACAGGATAGACTTGCACGTAGAAGTTACACCGGTGGCTTTCAGCGAATTATCATCAACACAAAATTTTGAAAAAAGTGAAAGTATCAGAAAGCGTGTAATAAGCGCCAGGGAAAGGCAGGCGGAGCGATATAAAGAAAATGATGGTGTTTATTGCAATGCACAAATGAGCAGTAAAATGCTTAAAGAAATTTGTGTGATCACACAAGCCGGTTCTAATCTATTGAAAATTGCTATGGAAAAATTAAATCTTTCCGCCCGTGCATACGACCGCATTTTAAAAGTAAGCCGCACCATCGCAGATCTTGCCGGGTGCGATGATATAAAGCCGGAGCATCTTGCAGAAGCTATTCAATACAGGAGTTTAGACAGGGAAGGATGGGCAGGATAACTTTTAGAAAGTGTGGAACTTTCCAAAAGTTCAAATAAGCGGTTTATTTTTGCCACATGAAAATTTTACTATCGTATTTAAAACCTTATAAATGGTTGATAGCTTTAGCCCTTTTTCTTGCAGCGGTCAATCAAGTCTTTTCATTATTTGCTCCATGGGTCACAGGAAGAATACTTGATTTATTTGCTAACCATCCGCATGTTTTTCCTGATAAAACCCCAAGAAGCCAAAATGAGTTTTTCTTTGGCAAGGGGCAATATCATGGTTTGTTATTTTTCCTGATGCTGTTGATAGGCACGGCGATGGTAAGCCGGATTGCCAAAGCGTTCCAGGATTATTTTGGAAATGTACTTGTTCAAAAATTTGGCGCTACTATTTTTACCGATGGCCTGAAACACAGCATGCGCTTACCTTATCAGGATTTTGAAGATCAGAGCAGCGGTGAAACTTTATCCATATTAACCAAAGTAAGAGCAGACACTGAAAAATTCATTACCAATTTTATAAATGTTTTTTTCATCATCATCGTAAGCATTGTATTCATTTCCATTTATGCATTCAGGCTCAATTGGATGATTATGCCCGTGTATGTAGTTGGTATTGTGTTAATAGCAGTAGTTACAAGTTTGCTGAGTAAAAAAATAAAAATTATTCAAAAAACGATTGTTTCAGAAACCAATGCTTTAGCAGGTTCTACCACTGAATCTTTACGAAATATTGAATTGGTGAAAAGCCTCGGCTTAACGAACCAGGAAGTAAACAGGCTCAACAATAACACCTTTAAAATCCTGAATCTCGAACTGCGTAAAGTAAAAAGCATACGCACTTTAAGTTTTATACAGGGAACAATGGTCAATTTTTTGCAACAGGTAATCACTTTCACATTGCTATGGTTGATATTTAAAAATTCTATCACGCCGGGACAATATCTTTCTTTGATGTTCTATAGTTTTTTTCTTTTTGGGCCAATGCAGGAAATTGGAAACATCATCATTTCCTACCGCGAAGCTGAAGCCTCTTTAAATAATTTTCATGAGCTTATGTCTAAAGCACCTGAAATAAAACCAGCTAAACCCAAAACCATTCAAAACATCGAAGAGCTTGAATTCATCAATGTGAAATTCAAACACCAGTCTGCGCAGCAACCAGCTTTGGTTGATATAAGTTTTGATGTGAAGAAAGGAGAAACCATTGCATTTGTTGGTCCTTCAGGATCAGGAAAAACTACTTTAGTTAAATTGTTAGTGGGTTTATACATTCCGCAACAGGGGAAAATTTTATATAATAAAATTGATAGGGAAGATATAGACTTTGAAATACTTAGAACACAGATAGGCTTTGTAACGCAGGATACACAGTTGTTTGCGGGAAGTATAAGAGAAAATTTACTCTTTGTAAATCCATCTGCCACTGATGAAGAAATACTGGATGTACTTCAAAAAGCATCATGCAATACATTACTTTCACGTGCTGATAAAGGTCTGGACACTTTGATAGGAGAAGGAGGCGTAAAAGTTTCCGGAGGAGAGAAGCAACGGTTGTCCATTGCAAGAGCATTGCTTCGTCATCCACATTTATTAATTTTCGATGAAGCCACTTCTTCGCTCGATTCTTTAACCGAAGAAGAAATCACAAATACTATTAAAGATGTTTCTTCTAAAAAAGAACAGATTACTATTTTAATTGCACACCGCCTGAGTACCATTATGCATGCGGATAAAATTTATGTTTTAGAAAAAGGGGAAGTGGTAGAAACGGGCAATCATGAAACCCTGATATCACAAATGGGATTGTATTATGCGATGTGGCGCCAACAAATTGGAGAAAGAAAAAAATCGGAGGTAGAATCGGCAATGAATTAAGATTTAAAGTTGATGCCGATATTCAATGCTTGATATAAAGCAGGTATTTTCTCTTAAGAACATTGACTCATGATTTCTTTATCAATTATCTTCTATCTCTGTAAATCAAAATATATTGTACAAGCATTGCAATAGATGCAAGGGCGGCCACTACATAAGTAAGCGCGGCCCACTTCAACGCGTCTTTTGCTTTTTCGTGTTCCTGTGGCAAAGTTAAATGTGAAGTATCCAACCATTTTAATGCCCTTGCAGAAGCATCAAACTCTACGGGCAAAGTGATAACAGAAAACAAAGTAGAAACCGCAAATAAGATAATGCCAATTAAAAGAATTGTGGAATTCCCCCCACCGAAACTAAACAAGCCAAGCCCAATCAAAATGACCCATTGTGCCAGATTGGTACTAATCTGTACCAAGGGCACTAAACTACTCCTAAGGCTGAGCATGGAGTAGGCAGTGGCATGTTGCAGTGCATGCCCACATTCATGTGCGGCTACTGCAGCAGACGAAATATTCCGGCCTTCATACACATCGGGACTAAGATTGACGGTTTTTTTTGTGGGATCATAATGGTCACTTAAAAAGCCTGGAACAGAAACCACATTCACATCAAAGATTCCATTATCATGAAGCATTTTTTCAGCAACCTCTTTTCCGCTAAGCCCACTGCTGGTAGGCACTTTTGCATAAGCCGCAAATTTACTCTTGAGCCTGAATTGTACCAGCATTCCAAGCGCCATAAATAAAAGAGATATAAATATTATTGATACAGGCATTTTTTTAGATTTGATGCAAACTCAAATTTACTCAATTATTTAATAATAAGTGATTGATGTAAATTATAAAATTATTTATAATTAAAAAAAGGGAGATATTTTTCTCCTTTTTTTGTGTATAAGACCTTCGTATGAGCTATTGTGTGCAAGTCCCCGGAAAATGGGGTGCAATATAGAAAAATAGTCTTCATGGTTAATTTGTGATGAATTTCTATCTCAAAACTTCGGATTGATGGCTGTAATAAATAATCTCCCCTTTTAAGTTTTTTTCAATACAAATTATTATGAAAATTTTTACGAAAATTTTTTACGGAAGAATAATAGCCCTCAATTCATTAT
>DATCMY010000248.1:0-29888 GCA_036565505.1 Hanamia sp. | reverse complement strand
CAACAATGATGGAAGACTGGATATATTTATTGCCGGAGGACCTGGAGGAAAATGTTCATTGCTTAGAAATGAGGGAGGGCATTTTGTTGTTGATGATAAAGCGTCAGAACAATTAAGCAGTTCGCTGAAAGGGATCCGGGTATATGATGTTGCGTTTGTAGATTATGATAATGACGGGTACCAGGATATAGTGGTGGCGGGTGTTAACGGGGATAACTCCAAAAGAGGGGCAAGATTATTTCATAATGATGGGGCAAAAGGATTTAGTGATGTTAGTACCCTGCTACCAGAAGATGTGAAGCAAGCTTTCCGCATGGCAATTGCGGACTTTAATTTTGATGGCGATAGAGACATTTTTTTCGCCGGACAAACGGGCGTCAGGTTAGCAAGGAATGACGGTGGCAATTCCAATAATTATGTCCAGGTTCAGCTTACAGGTCTTTCATTTGGAAATAGCAAAAATAACAGATTGGGAATTGGAGCACAGGTAGAACTTAAATCTGGCGATTTATATCAAATGAAAACAGTTAAAGGACCTCTAACCGAGTTTGGCGTTGGTCCAAGAACCAAACTTGATGCTTTACGCATTATATGGCCAAATGGTGTACCTCAAACCATTATCGATCCAACGCGCAAGGAAAGAATGTTGGAGGAGGCGAAATTGAAAGGTTCATGTCCTTTCCTATTCACATGGAACGGCGAGAAATTCGAATTCCTCAAAGACATGTTGTGGAGAAGCGCGCTTGGCATGCCGGTGGCCATTCATGGTACAGATACCATTTTTGCTTATTCAAATCCTTCTAAAGAATATCTTTTGATTCCCGGTGATAAATTAAAGCCCCGAAATGGTCTATTTACCCTCAAGATTACGGAAGAATTATGGGAAGCAGTTTATTTTGATAAAGCCGCATTGGTGGCTATAGATCATCCGGATTCAGTGGATGCATTTGTGGATGAGCGGTTTGTTGCTCCGCCTTACCCCGGCAAAAAAGTGTACCTCGTTTCACATCCCCGGCTACCGATCTATGCAGTGGATGATAAAGGAAATGATTTACTCCCGAAAATCAGTAGCTATGATTTTAATTACGTGTCTAATTTTTCAATGGGGAAATTCCAGGGAGTTGCTAAAGAACATGATTTGATATTAGATTTGGGAAAGGCAACAAGAGGAGATAGTTTACTGTTGTTTTTGCGTGGATGGATTTTTCCCCCTGATGCCAGCATAAACACAGAACTTACGCAAACTTCAAAATACGCACTTCAGCCACCCTCTTTGCAGGTAATGAATAAAGAAGGCAAATGGCAAACCGTAATAAAAGATATGGGTTACCCAATGGGAAGAGATAAAATGGTTATCGCGAATCTGTCGGGCAAATTTTTGACTCCTAATGACCGTAGAGTTAGAATCCGTACCAACATGCAAATTTATTGGGATCACATATTTTTCTCCACAGGAAAAGTAAATGCCCCCGTAAAAATGCAGGATTTGAAAATGGTAGGAGCGCAATTAAATTACCGTGGCTATTCAGCTTCCTACAATAAAGGTGGACCGTATGGCCCACAATGGTTCGATTATTATAGTGTAACCAAGGGCCAAAAATGGAGAGATCTAACGGGTAACTATACACGCTATGGCGATGTGTTGCCCTTATTGCAGAAAGGCGATGACCAATATATTATCGCTGACGGTGGTGACGAAATAACCATTAATTTTGATGCCACTCATTTACCGCCATTGCCCCGGGGCTGGAAGCGCGACTTCATGATTTACAGTGAAGGATGGGTGAAAGATGGTGATTTGAACACTGCGAATGGCCAAACCGTAGCACCATTGCCTTTTCATGATATGCCATCTTACCCTTACAGGAAAGGTATTATATATCCCACAGATAAGGCACACAGGGAATATCAGCAAAAGTACAATACCCGGAAGGTTACTACCAATGAATTCAAAAATGCAATAAGATTCGGCACTTTTGAAAATGCATCTAAATAAATTGCGTCAGTTTCAATATAAACCTTGAACAATTTATATCATCGCTGCTGTATGACGATACATGTTTTTGGAGGAAGGTTCCATCAGGCCTGCGGTATTGAAAGGTTGTATCCTTTCCTTTATGAGGCCGGTAAACCATTTAACATCTTCCGGCGTTGGCGGTTGGTGAGAAATGATTTTCAATAAGTCTGCATACGTTTTTTGTACCATATCCCTGATAGCAGGATCATCGGCATTCAGAAAATATCCCGGTGATTCATGTTTTATTCTTCGCTGTTCATGAGCAATCATCGAAGCAAAATATAGCATGGACCATGCATTGAAAAGTTCAAAGTGAGCCATGGTTTTATAGCACCCGGCCACCAGGCAATCAGATAATTTCAATTCCTCAAAAACGGCTTTTTCATATTCTCCAAGGTTTTGTTGTAGCAATTCTTCATTGCCCCAGTTTTGGCTGATAGCATTGATAACTTTTTCTATCCCTGAAAGAGAATGAGCGATGCCGGAACTAAACAAAGGATCTACAAAACCGGCCGTATGCGGAAGCGCCACCCAACCGGGTCCAAAGCAATGCTTTATCTTTCTTTGTAACCTTTCTGAACGTATAATTTCCCCTGGCAAAGTTGCCAGTGAAGTATCCTTTATGATATTATTGATGGAAGGATATTTTTTCAATAAATCATTCCAGATTTTATCTGTTGGTAAATTCTCGTAAGATAAATTGGAGTCGTCGAGCACAAAACCTAAACTTGTGCGTTCATCATTAAACCTTAGCATCCACAACCATCCTTCATCCAGGATATGGTGCAATGCCGAATGATCAGGATCGTAAGGAAAATCATTGGAAGAGATACCTGATTTTTGAAGCAGGTCTGTCCATCTTGGAACCTGATTGAAATGAGAAAATATAGCAAATGAATTAGTCAGAAACCCTTCAGATGAGGATTCAATTCCCAACAGTTTATCCAGTAACCTACTGCTTCCGGTGGCATCAATAAAAAAAGAAGTATGAATAATTTTGGTTTCATCAAAACGGCTAATGTGAAATTCCCATTGGGCGTTTCTTTTTGCCGTAATAATTTCAGTAAGATCAAAGTAGTCAATCCCGGATTCTTTTACTTTATTTACCAAAAAAGCATCAAAATCAGCTCGCAGCCAATTAGTGTCTGATTGAATATCGCTGGTACTGGCAGCAACCAGAAGCTCATTTATATGATTTTCGTCTGTAATAAAATCTTTTCCCGGGTAATGCTTGAAAAAGCTGAATCCTCTTTTAATCCCACAAACTATTTCAGGGTGAGATTGCTGCCAGCTTCCATACCGGGAGAAATCGTGCAACCAGGGTAGATTGTATTTCGATGCGAGGTTGCGTAATATCATATCTGCAACTGGAGTAGAAGATTCTCCAATAGTAAAACGTGGGTGTTGCCCCTTTTCCAGCAAGTATACTTTAAAGCCAAGATTATGTAAAATGAGCGCAGTAAGCGAGCCCGCAAAACCGGCACCTGCCACCAAAATGTCATACTGAGTACTACTTGTTTTATGCATGGCTGGAGTGACAGCTACAGGCTATCCGCTGTTGAAATTTTTGATTTAAATTCATTTGGTTCAAACGATTTTTCCTTGCCTCAAAACAGCGAGGACAGTTAGAAAGAAAAGCAATATCCCAGGTATCAACAAACACGCTACCCTGCTTAAATTTAAGCGCGTTTTCAAAAACTTCTTCCAAAGCTTTTAATGAGGGAGGCACATAGAATCCCTCTTCATGAAGTTTTTCCATAATTCCATTTCCTGGCCTTGTTGGAATAATGGAACAACAACCGACTCCGCTTTCGAAAGCAAACTGAACCGTTTTAAGTGTCCATTCAATATTTTCTTGTTCACCTATAAGGAAAGGAGGATTTAACAGTATAAATGCACGTATGTTTATTTCATGGTTTCTTAAAAAAGCAGCAGCCTCTTTAAACTCTTCGGGATTAAGTTGCTTATTTAGTTTAGGCAATACATCCGGGTGAATGGTTTCAAGCCCCATGGCTACTTCTAACTTCCCGTCAAGCTTTTCATTAAAATCAAGGCAGGCTTGCCCGCAAAGTTTGGGGTGATTTTCCACGATCACCCTCTTATAAGAACGAAGCCGCTCAAATATTCCCGGGTAATCTGATTTAGGAATGGCTTTTTGATCGAAGAAGTTACCATTATTGTACAGCTTAATGACATTCGCTTCCGGTAACCTGTTTAAGGCATATTCTATCTGTTTTAAAATAGCTCCCGGAGGTGTAGGGCCATTCAGGGTATTTTTCCAGAGGTCACACATCAGGCACTTGAAGGAGCATTCTTTACTGGTTAGAAAAATAGTATTTATCTGCTGCAAATTACCATCCTGATCCGGCTCCTGTTCATGCAGAAAGTGGTAGGGTATATCTGGATTTACCAGGTTTCTTTCAGGACGAAGCTTTTCAATTTCATGACTGTCGGGCATAAAGAGAATTGAAATAGGTGCGATATACCGTTTCGTCATCGGAAAACATTTGGTTAAATGTGTTTTCTCCCACTGCACCGCGTTGGAACCTGCGTTTTTCAAAAACTGGCATATCGAAACCTGTAAGGGCTTTTATTCCTCTTTTGACAATTTCTCCCTTAAGCGCATACAGTTCTTCCTCGCTCCAATTGGTTAATGCAATGAAAGGAATTCCTTCTGATACTTCAATAACATTTGGCAATGCATAAGGACTAAAGCCTTTGAATCCCAACTGGCTCGATGGTGCATACGAACGTACATGCCCCCTGCTCTGGCCACCTGTATAAGTAAGTGAGTGTTTGATTTTGTCAACGCCCCAGCCCTCCTGGTAAAGCATCGTATTGTTTAATACGCTGCGAATTGTAAGTTCTGTATTTTCGGCTATTGGATAATCCTTCAGGTTTTCGTCGCCCCCGTCTCCATCAGCCAGGTATTTCCACTCAGGATAAAGTTTTCGTATTTGTTTACACAATGCGAGGGCCATCGTTGCTGATTCAATGTCAAGCGGCTTATAATCTTCCACCATTTTAATGGCAGCCTTATAGTCAACGGCCGATTGCGGCACATCAAGCACTTCCAGGAAAATGGACAGCCCCAGCTGATCCAAAAACTGGTGAGCCTGTTCTGCATCCGGCCCGTTATTTACGGAAAGAGTAAAAGCTTTTAAACGCTGAGGTGAAAGTCCGAGCTTAAGCATCAGATGATAAAGTACCAGGAAGACCGAGCCACTATCAATGCCTCCTGAAAATAATACCCCTATTGGTTCATTCTCCGGAATAGACTTTAACCATTTCAGGCATTCATTTGCCAAAGTCTCCATATAGGTCTTGCCGATTTCATCAAGGTTATTACTTAAACGATTTCTTTTAGGTTCAAAAAAACGGGTATAAACCGGATTTGGGTCAGGGCATCCAACCACTTCTAACCGCACCACAAAATGCGCGGGTACCATTCTTGTATAAGAAGGATGGAATTGAGTATGAAGCCCTTTTGTTTTCAGATAATTGTAAATTTCGTCTATCCTTTCAGCCACAATAAGCAGCGGGCCGGTGGTTTGTTTGGCCAGGAAATAACGCATCGGCCTTCCGATAGAACGAGCCATGAAAACATGTTGACCTACTTTTTCTACAATAGCAAATTGTCCATCAATTTTACGAACCCTTGCTGCATCTCCGGAGATGATAGCCGCAGAAACTTCCTCTGGCGTCAAATTAAATATGATGTTGTTGTTATAATCGAGCAGGTTTACAAAGTCGGTGACAGGTTGTGTTGTATTATTCATTTTTAAAAATCTCTTTTACGTTAATTTAATAATGCAAATGTATAGAATCCATGCTTCAGTTGATTTTAAACGAATTTGATAGGCTGCATAAGCTTCTGATAATGCACCTTGCTGAATGTGTCGCAATTTATAAAAAAACAGCCGTGTAAATTATAGAGGACAGCTTTTATTCTATTTGAAAATCACTATAGCGAATCTTTACTGAAATACATCCTGTGAGTTTGCTTTTTGAACACAGTTCGAAAGCAATCTTTTTCCACTCCCAGATCATTTCCCCGATACAAAAAGTAATTATCCAATATTTATAGGTATTCAAAATATATAAGGTACAAATAGGGTACAAATAATTTTAAAAAGCTGCACGACTTTCACTAATCTGCTTTTTACTTCCTAAAATCTTTCCAATTCAAGCGTATTAAAAAATCAGCAATATCAAAACCCCTTTCTTTATCTCCTTTAGAAGCATGGTTTTGAACCTGTACCACAATCATTTTTGAATATCCATCTTTGTAAGGGTTTAAATGATAGGTACATTCTATTTCCCGGTCGCACCTTCCATATTGGTTCTGGTAAGTATTCCCCGGTGGCCGTGTCAATGTATTTTACAAATTTTTTTTTATTGCAATTCGGGCAAAAAAACTTTTTGCTTTTACGCTCTAATACAAATCTAAACTTTTGCATAAAGTAATATATTTATTACCTTTGAAAAATGAAATCCAGAGAACTGGTACGGCTGCTTAAAAAAAATGGATGGTTTGCAGTAAGACAAACGGGCAGCCACATAATTATGGAACATGCATTTAAAAAAGGGCAAATTGTTTGTCCCTATCATGGCAGCCATGAAGTAGGTAAAGGGCTGGAAAAGAAAATTAAAAAAGATGCTGGCATCAAATAAAAAAGTAGTGTTATGAAAATTAATATGATTGTTGAAAGAACTAAAACAGGTTATTCTGCTTATGCTGAAAAATACCCTGTTTATACCGTGGGCAGTTCTTTGGAAGAACTTAAAGCCAATATTCTGGAATCTCTTAATCTTTATTTTGAGGGGCAAGGGAAAACTATAACTGAAAAGGAATTGCAAATAAATTTGGATTTGCCACAGTTTTTTGATTTTTACAAGGTCATTAATGCAAAGGCACTTTCTGAAAGAATCGGGATGAATCAAAGCCTTTTGGCTCAATACATCAAAGGCATTAAAAAACCTTCGCCAACTCAAACCCAACGTATTTTGAAGGGTGTACAACAGATTGGCAGCGAATTGGCGGCTATTCGTTTTTTGCTTTAATATGAATCGGTAATCATTCATTTACTTCATACGGTTTATAATCTTTATAGTATTCAGGAAAATGAAGCCGTAAAACCATTGTTAAATCATTCTCTTTCCGGTCGCAAATAAGGGTGTTAACTATTCCTAAAATACTTTTAAATTTCATAAAATTTTTATCGTTGTTATCTTCCATCCTCATATCAATAACTAAATCATGGAAGGCTGTTTTAAAATCTTTTGCGGTCATTCTGTATTGTTTTCACTTAGTTTAATAAATTTATTTTTTACGTTGGCACTTGGCATTTGTAGCATTTGCGGCATTTGTTTTTCATTTTTAATGCCATTAGTGCCATAAATGCCGTTTGTGCCATGTGCCAACCACTATTTTTGTTTTTTATAATTACCACGCTTTAACCATTTGAAAAGTTTTTCATCTCTTATAAATCGGTCATAAGTTCTTTCAGGAACTCCCAAACTTTCAGCAATTAACAATCCTTCGCCTGTGGTAAATTCATCCGGCAAGGCTTCAAATAATCGTTTTTTATCTTCCGGCAATTCATCAGTTTTATTATGGTTCCCTAATAATTCCAAAACTTTAAAAGCATTATCTAAAAAATAGGCACATAACTTTGCAGCCCCTTTTACTGCTTTTAAAGAAATTTCGTCACTATTATAATTTTCCATGATCTGTAAAATCAAACATAATCGGCAAAAATGAATATCAAATTTTGATATTATTTCTCCCTTCAAACTATCGTTATTATTATTTACCTGCATTGTATTTGCCTTTTGCCATTCATAGAAAAACTCTTTTGCTTCTTTACTCCAAACATAAATTTTAGCTTTTGGTATTTCAGTTTCAGGTTCAATTATAATAGGATTTTCTATTACATAATCATTAATCCATTTTGTGTATTTTGACAATACACTTTCATTTATTTCAAAATCATTGATAGGTTGCTTATCTGCATTGCATGGAAAGGCAAAAAGGAATCTTTGTAAAAAACCGTTATCAGTTCTATTTACTGGAAATAATTTAGGCAATACTCTGGGCTGTATGCTTCCAATAATATTTAAAAATGGCTGTGGCAGCCATAACGGAACAGGTTTTGAAACTCTATCAATGGAAGTAGGTTTATTACTCCAAAAAGATAAATAAATACTCAATTGGTCGCCTTTGGAATAGTTGTTCATCCCTTCCAAAAAAGTAGCTAATTCCTCGCTTACAATGGTACACCCTCTATCATTATCGGTTAACCTTTGGTGTAAAATTGTGCAATATTGTTTTCATCAGCTTTGGTTTCACCGGCTTAGGTAATTTTTCTTTATCCTTCTTGTTCAAGGCCTGGAAATCTTCAAACTCATTATATTCATGTTCAAATTTTTTTATTTGCGTCCGGTCTATTTCCTCGAACGGCTTAAAAGCTGTTTCTATTGGATGGCTTTTATTGGCTCCGGGTTTTCCTATTAAGGCTGCATAAATTGCGGGGAACTCATACCAACCTTTTTTAACTCTAATCTTTGCGCTCTTACCTATTGCGGCTGCAATGGCTGTTATTATGGATGTACCAGTGTAATCAATAGGAAAGTTTAATGTTCTTTCTGTTTCTTTAATTAATTCATAAAAAGGCGAAGGGAAAACTTCAATTGGAAAAGATTCGCCGTTTGTAAGCTCCTCCAAATGTTTTGAAAATGTTCCCGGCTTTAATAAAGGGTTGCCATCAAATTCGGGATTGAGAACGTTATTAATTTTATCTTTACCCTGTTCTTCGCCAAAAGAATCATTAGAAGGTAAATTTTGTTTCTGCATGATTTACCTTTTTCTTTTGTTCTTATTCAAATAGTTTTCAGCCTCTTTTGAAATTTCATCGTTAGTTTTTTTGCGTCCCGCTTTTATCCAGGCAGTGAGTTCCTGTTTTGAAAAATATAACCGCTTGCCTCTCTTATTAACGGGAATTTCTGCACGGTGCACTAATCCATAAATGGTAGGAACTGATAAAGTGATAAAATCCGCCGCCTGTTTTATTGTAAGTATATCCGGTGTTTCAGGTTGTAAATTTTCCTGCTTTGCAAGTAAAAGGCGTTCAATGTTATTGACCTTTTCAGAAATTTCTTTTACTGTTTTTGGTAATTGTTCAAATGTTATATCCATTGCAATTATTTTTTGCAATGGTAAATTGATATTGATGTTTATTTTGAAAAATGTAAAGTATGTAAAAAGAAATGTAAGAAATGTAAAAGAAAAGTACTCACCAACTCCTTTTTGTTTTGTTTGTGAAATTGTTTTTTAATTTTTCATAGCTCCAATTATTAAAATTTTCAGTGACAAATCTTAAATATTTATCCTTACACTGGTTAGTTTTTTCATATTCATTTGCGGCAATAGTGAAAAATTCATAAAACCGTTTTACAACAAATCCCCTTTCACCATTCCCAATGGTTAATGTGATTTTATCAATTGATTTATCATTAAGAAAGGCACGTTTAATAAAAGAAATAAATTGTTCATTCGTCAAATAGGTATTGCCGCTTTTATTTTTCCGCTCAACAAAAACTTTAAAATGCTCAATCGGAATTTCTAAAGGCATCACTTGACAAAATACATTTTTATCATTTTGTATTCTTGAAATAAATTCATCTAATGTTTCAATTTGCTTTACGTTTTCGGTTAAACCTTTTTCAAGTAATACTATTTCATTATAATAATCTGAAATAGCATCATATTCGGCAAGGGCTTGTAAAATCAATTGAAAATCCTTTTTTGGTTTTCTTTCTTCACAAAATTGTTTTATTGCCTCAAATGTTTTTATTCCGTTAACCCATTTCTTTTGATTCCTAAAATGGTGGGGTTCATTAATATTTTCTGTGTTGAGAATTTCATTCATTCTTGGTTCAAGAATATCTCTTTTAAATCTCTCTCTAACATACGCCATATCACAATCCGGCGTACTAACTTTTTTTTGAAAATCTTTAATATACTTTTTTTTGAAGTATTCTATTCGTGCTTCATACTGTTCCTGATTTTCAATTTTCGTTTTCATTATTAGCAGGCATTTTTACAAATTTTATCACTCCTTCGGCAATTAAATTGCAATGGTTAATGAACTTATTTTTTATAGTTACATTTTCATTTGTATAATGATCTGTGGGACTTAAATTAAGTTGTGAGAAAAAACCTTTGCTTAAAGAAGTAATTAATTCGCATAGTGGAATGCCTTCAATATCCGGGTACAATGATTTTATAAACGACCATTGCTCAATTGAAATTTCTTTCAGATTTAAGAATTTAATTTCTTCCTCAATTTCATTTTCTAATTCATCTAATTCGCAATTTTCATTTTCAGTTAAATTTTTTGAAGTGTATTTTCCCCATGTGTAATTATTGGCCTGTATGCCTAATCTATCGTAATTCTTAATTTCATTTTCTGCTAATTCCCATTGAGTTTTTTTATACATCAATTCTTTATAACGCTTTAGCATTTTCTGTCTCTTATCATAGAATTGAAATTCGTCTAAGTAAAAGGTTTGAGGCTTTGCATTTATTCCTGTACCGGAAATATTTGATGCTTGAAATATTTTCTCTTTATGGTTGTAACCAAATTGTTTGCACTTTGCAGAGCAATACAATTTGCCCATGCGTGTAGTATTGAAAGGCGTTCCACATATAATACAATGCGAATTTCTAAGGAAAGGTGTTACTGTATCTGTATCTGAAATGTTATCTATAATTGCGTTTTTCATAGCTAATTTGTTATATATTTTGGATATTAGATTTCCTAAAATTACAAATTAGTAATTGAATTATTACCAAGTGGCATCCTTCTTCAAAATGTTTATAAGGGATTATTTCTCTTTCTTAAGCCTTCAAATTTACTTTACAATGAAAAATAATAATTCTTTATTTTCTCTGCCATCAACAACCTTCTTTTTGAAAGAAAGTCAGAATAATCGTTAATACTCATTTGCATTATATCAAGAGGTACACAATTAGAAATTAAATTTTCATTAAGCTGACCTTGAGATGAAATACCACTTACTAATTTATTATTATTTTGAATTTGGCTAATGATTCCTTCAAAATATTCATTCGGCGCTTTATTCCCTACTTTAATGTTGATTTCAGATTGCATATAAACATAGTTGGCTATTTGATTATATTGCCCTCTTTCTAACCCATATTTTTTTAAATAGTCTTTAGGAAATAAATGATGAATATCACCTCGCAAAGAAATTAAATCACCAACCATTACATCTCCCGATAAAAAGCCTTTATCATTGGCTTTCACTTGGGCTGCCAGGAATACATGAAAGTAAGGACTACTCGCAACCGACGTGTCTAAACTTTGTGGCAATGCTGCATTCCAAAATGCCTCTGATAATTCTCCCTCTTCTTTTTCTTTAAGGTATTCATCAATTGGTTTTTGGGCAATTTGCTTTATGTCGAAATCAAAAACAGATTCTGGTGAACCTGAATATCTACCAGTGAGAATTGAATATACCAACCAGCGGTTTACATAGCTTCCTATTTCCACGGAATTAACACCTAAATCTTTTAATTTTAAATATACTATGTAAGCGAAGTTTATAGCATTCTGTGAACGAATCAGTTTTGATGATATGAAACCTGCCGACTTTATTATCATCAAGAAACGCTTGAAGTTTGTTTCATTGATAAAGTTTAATACTCCTCTCTTCAAAATGGCAAACGACTGCTCTGCAATGAAATCTTCAAAAGTTCTTGTTTCAAAATTTCTGCCTGACAATAAACTAACTAAATCTGACAAACGACCTCTGTTAAATTGAGAAGTAAATGCAACACGAATTAAATCATTATAATCCGGGTCGTATAAATCTTCATTTTCATTTTTTAGCCATTGCATTTTTGAGAAAAACTCAGTCTTTGCAAATTCTTTATCATTATCTACAATATGTTTATAAAACTCAGGGGCGATTGCTAAATGACAGAAATAATCAATTGCTTTGCGTAAAATATTGCCATCGTATTCAGTATTTGCGGCAATTTTACTCATTGCAAAATCTGCCTGACTTAAAACCACTCCTTGTGAATTAATTCGGATAAATATTTCAGTTACGATTTCAATATCTAAATCGTGATCTAATTCAATCAAGCCAATTTGTTTCTTAGGAATATTAATAAGGTTAGTAAAAGCTTTTTCTATATGATCTTCATCTGCTTCAGGATTAAGCTCTAAATAATGTCTAACATGTTTTAAAATTCCAACGCTGCCATTTATAGCTTCAGATATATCATGAAGCCAAGTTTTATCTTTTAAAATTGCAGGATTTTGAACTTCAAATTTTTCTAAAATTGGATTGAAAGCGATTTTGATTTTTATCCGTTGGTAGGTTTTATCAATTACATATTCACCCAATATTGCGGCTGTTAAAGCGGTAACCCTTTGTTGACCATCTATTAGAATTTTTTTCCCTTCACTCATACTGCCATCTTTTAAACGCACATTAGGATTACGCCACGCAATTACATAGCCTATTGGATAGCCCTGATAAAGGCTATCCATTAAATCACGTACTTTAATACTATTCCAAACGAAAGGTCTTTGTATTTCTGGAATTGCTATTTCTCCTGATTTAACCCACGATAAAAGGGTTTCTATGAGATGTTGATTAACTGAATACTTTTGCATGAATATTATTAATTAGTTATTGAATTCATTTCTTCAATAATTGCCATTGTTTTAACACTCACTGTACAAACCCTTTTCAATAAATCAATTACTTGCGGCTTATAATCAGAAAAATTGTAAGTATCGAATTTTTCGGCAATTGTCGGGTCTTTGGGCTTCTTTTCTTTGTATTGATCTAAAACCCATTCTAAGGCGGTGCGGTTGCCTAATTTATAAGTCCAGGCTTCTTTTGGTATGCCGGTTAAAATGGTATTTTCATCTAAAATAATAGTTCCGTTTTCTTCATCCGCTTTTAGTTTGGCTTTCGGATTTTCCTTATGATCTGTGGAAAGTTCTTTTAATTCAAATGGCTGTACGGTTTCATAATTAATATGTAAATCCATTAAGGCTTTACCCCACTCGCTCCACTGTTCAAAATTTTCGTAAAATGGTATTCGTGGAAACTCCCGTTTTAAATTGAGTTCGTATTTAGTACGGTAAACAGGATTATGCAATACTGCATATACATAATGAAAAATTGTTTCTTTAGTTACGCCTTTCTTGCCATATTGTTTTGTGAATTGATTGTAGCCCCAATCAGTAATGTTATCTATGCGATTGCTGTATTGGTCATAAGAATATAAAGGAATACACTTAGTATCCCCGTAAAATGCAAATCAGGATAAGTTTCAATAGCAAGAAACCTATAATCACTCCCATTCCCATTAAAACAAATCGCTCTGTTTTCATTACTGAAAAACTTACCATTCAAACTAATTACATCAATCAATATGGGGTTTAGTGAAATGATTTTTTTTGTAAAAGGTCTATAATTAACTTTTTCGTAAATTATTTTTCTTTCTTCAATGCTTAACTTTCTTTTTAGCTTATTTTTTAAATCTCTACTCCATTTTATATCCAAATCTTTTGCCGCTGTTTCATTGTCAATTTCACTGCTATATTTTCTAACAAAATAACTTACTTTTTTTATTAAGCTGTCCTTGTCAAAATCATAAACCCATTCATCCCTGTTAGTTGAAATTCCATTTGAAATTTCTTGAAATAAGGTTTTCTTATTGCCTTTATCAAATATGGGTAACAGCTTTTCAAAATCACTATCAGCAATATTTATCCAGTTATTTTTTTTGTCCGGTCGTATTATTTCAAAAGGTATTTGTTGTAATGAATTTTCGGAAAGCCATTGCAACTTTTTTTCTTTCTTCCAAAAATCATCTAAGGCAGTATAATGTATTTTGCAGGTTGCATTTTCACGTTTAAATTTTTTAATTAAAAACATAATGGCAACGCCGGTTTGTATGCCAAACACATTATGGGTAGTGCCTGCAATTTTTGGGTTTGCTCTTACATCGCTTTTGGTATCTATAATGTAAGCTGCATCAAATTCATTTTGTATGGTTTTTCTAAACCCGTCAAAAGTGCGGCTGTCAATAAAACTACGGTTCGTTATAAAAGAAATAACGCCGTTATTATCTAACCTGTCAAAAGCCCAACGGTAAAACCTTGCATACATATCGTACACTTTTGTTTTTTGCGCTGTGCTGTATTTTATAAAAGTATCTTTTATTCTTTTGTCTATTTCAGGATATTCCCGGTTTTTATTGTTATCATTTTCATTTGCCTGGTTAGCGTTGTATGGAGGGTTGCCAATGATTACCGCAATCTTTTTATCATTCTGCTTTTTTATACGCTTGCTGTTTTCTTCTGTAAAAGGTGCAAACAGATCAATCTGTTTTCCTCTAAAGGCAAAGCCCATGTTATCCAAAGTATCTACAAAACAAAGGTTTTCAAACTCTGCATATTTACCCATTTTTTGCGTGTAGGTAAATTCAATATTCAGGTTGCTTATGTAATAAGGTAATATGGCAACTTCGTTTGCGTGTATTTCATTTTTGTATTTATATTCTACTTTTTCTTTTCGTAAATAATCAATCAAATCTGTAATAAAAGTTCCTGTACCTGTGGCGGGGTCTAATATTTCTACGTTCTTATCTTCTAAATATTTATTAAAATGTTTGTTCAATAAATAATCCGTGCTTTCAATCATAAACCTTACTATCTCATTTGGCGTATAAACAACGCCCAAACGGTCGGCAGCTTTAGGGTTATAGCTTTTGTAAAAAGTTTCATACACCACTTTTAAAAACTTTTGTTTTTCGTGGTGGTCGGCAATACCGGCGGCGGCGGCGGCATTTATAGCATCGTAATAATGTTTAATGCTGCTTAAAGCTACACGCCTTGTATTGCCTGTAAAAAATGTATTGATAACGGTTTCCAGTTCACGGGCAATATTATTTTCCCGGTGAAACTGTGTTTCATCAAAAATGGTATTAAAAATATCCTCGGTAAGTATATGCTGAATAATCATTTCCCTTACATCTTCAATAGTAATTTCAGGGTTAATGCTATCGTGGCAAAGTTTTAAAAAAACTCCGGCTGCTTTTATGTATTCAGGGTTTGTTTTTTCTGCATCTATAATAATACTGCGGATGGTTTCGGTAACTTTTGGAATATCTTCTTTAAAATGCTCAATGGCTTTGCGGAAATGGATTACTTCCGGTCGCTCAAATGAAACAAACATGGTTAGTAAACGGTGTAACGCCTCTATATCGCTAATGAATACACGCATTACTTCATTTCCGTTTTGGATTAAAACAGCCGTCTGGCTATCTTCAAAAAGAATATTTTCTTTTGGATAGCCTTTATCAAATTTCTTTACTATTTCTTCGTCTAAATCGTCGCTTTCGTCTTTGCTTTCCCAATAGCCCCAATCCTGCCTGAGTATATCTTTTAAAGTGCCATCCGGCGTAACCATTTTATTACTGTTAGTTGCTTTAATTGCAATTTCGGTTACAAGCATTAGCCCCTTTTGCCTTGCGTATTCATTCAGTAAATTGTAAAAGGCATTGCGGATAGCAGTTTCTTTTTTTGTGCCGCCAAAGTGAATTATTTTTTCAACTTCGTTTTGGTATTGTTTTATTGAAAATTCACTCATGCCTACAAATCTAATTCTAAAATATTATTTTTTGAATCCAAATCTGTTTACTGGTTGTATCACTTTTGTTTAAGAAATAATTTTAGCATATTCCACTAATCATCCTCATCAATTCTGCCTGTATAATTTTGCAAAATAGTCTCGTCTGCAAAGTAGGATGAATAAGTAACTTGACTATATTTTTCCTTGACTTTTGTATTTAAAATTAAACTTAAAAATCCAATTTCAGTAAAGTCTTTTGCCACTATTTTCCATGGAATAATAATGCAAAAAGGATTTTCGATTGTTGGTCTAACACAGATTTTATCAGATATTATTTCATCGTTTTGAACTAATATTTCGTTAGTTGTTTTGAACTCCAAATCATTCGTTTCTTTAATCCATTTAATATTATATTCATATTTAACGGTGTCTAAAAACCTTCTTTGTTTCGGTACTATTTCGGAAACATAACAGTCATCATTAAAAGTAAGATAAAGCTTAAAATTTTCCAGTTGAAGATTTCCTGTATTTTTTAGCTTGATTGCAAAAACACAACTGCTTTTATTGTAGCGAGTGCCATTAATAAAATATCTCACAGGCTGTGCTTCTGTGTCAATTTCAATTCTTTTTCTTCTTTGTGTTTCCGGAGATTCCATATAGCGGGCGGTGGCTATATTGTATTTTTCTTCTTTGTAACTATATTTTATATGATTTTTCAGAAGTATTGGTTGAAACTCCTTTAAGGCTTCATTATTGTCAAGTAAAACAAGCGCTTTAAAATTTGTAGCAAAATTTATTTTTCTAATATACCAATCATTTGCTCTTTTGTTTTGCTCTATTAAATCCGCGATGTCTTCCCAACAATACAAATGAACTTCAAATAATTTGCCTTCAATATGTTCCACGTTTTTTAAGCGTGCAAATTCTTCTAATTTTTCGTCCTTATTAGCGGTCGTCGCAATATATAATTTTTTTAAAAACGGCTTAAAAGATTTGGCATACTCAATTTCTGCATTAATCTCTTTCTCAGTTAATTTTGCCTTTGCGTAATCATCCTTTAATTTACATTGAATGCCAAAATATTTAATCTCGCCTTTAGGTATTCCATAGATGTCAACGCCTTTTTGACTCTGTCCAGCTCTGCCGTTCCTTTTTATTTCCGGGCATTCCCATATTTCACCCCAAAGAATTTTGCTCAACTCTTCAAAGTCTTGCCAATTTTGAGGTTTTAAAATTTGTTGTTTCATTGAAATGTAAATATATCTCTAAGCCAAGATCAAATATATAAGAATGTTTTCGCTCCTTGATCTTCTAAGAAAAACTTACCCGATTTTTTTTTGTTATACAATTATCTAATTGAAAGTTTTAAAAGTTCAATTGTATTTTACCGGCTGCATCTCTTTTGGTTTGAGAAATAATTTTAGCATAAATCTGAGTTGTCTTTAAGTCTCGGTGGCCTAACATTTTTGAAACGGTGTAAATATCTGTGCCCAAGCTCAGTTGCAAAGTGGCGTAGGTGTGCCGGAAACAATGAAAAGTAATTTCTTTTGTAATTCCCGCTTTGTATAGCCATTTAGTTAAGTGTTGGTTTAACCATGCAGAATACTTAAGCCCGCCAAATACTTTAACTGTGGGTTCCTTTCGTTCACCTAATAAATTATATGCCTGTTCAGATATTGGCATCATTTCAACTCCCTCTGTTTTTTGTTGAGTAAATTTCAAAAAATATCCATTGCCTTTCACATATTCAATTTCACCCCAAACCATTTTTTGAATATCAACAAAACGCAATCCGGTTAATGCTGAAAATAATACAGCTTGTTTAAGAACAGGAATAGGACAATCAGTTTTTACAAGGATGTTAAGTTCATCAATAGTTAGAAAGTTTCTTCGCGTTTCTGCCTGTTTTACCCCATCAATTTTTCCGTTTAAATCCGTATGCAAATAACCGTCCTTATAAGCTTGCCTTATAGCCGCTTTAAACTTATTGAAATAAGAAACAACCGAATTTTGAGAGAGTTTTACTTTATCGCTTTTATTGGTGGGTGTACTTAAAAGATATTCTTTAAAATCATTACAAAAAGTTTCATTCAGATCAGAAAATTTCAATTTCCCATTAGTGAATTTTTTAAGATAGTGCGAAGCTGAAACCCAATTATCATAATTAGAGGCTTTGCGCTTATCTGCTAATTTTAGAAAGTATTCTACAAAATCCTTTTCTCCATTTGCTTTTATTTTTAATTGTTCTTTTTCATATCCGGTATAAATTTCGGGCTTGTTTAATTCGTTGTCTCTTTTCTGTCTTATCTGTTTTGCAAGTTCCAGGGTTTCTTTATTATGCAGTTTTTGTGTTGGTTCCAGCTTTACTTTTTTAGGTTGTCCTTTCTTATCCTTTAACGGGACAATCTTTTTTTGCGTTTTTCCGTTCCCATCAATATAATATAAAGTTTCATTTTCAATTTCATCCATCAAAAACAGGTTTAAAAATTCCCTTCGTGTAAGTTCTCCTGTTTCCGGGTGTGAAATTGCAGGGTAAAAGTCAAGATAAAGACTTAGCCTGTTTCCTGAAATTGGTTTATTTCTTAGTTTAACTTTGATGGCCATTTTTTTATTATTTCGTTTAGAATAATCTGTCAATCTCTGAACGTGGTATAATTGTTTTTTTAATCTTTAAATTAATTCCTTTTATTCTACCGGTATTAATGAGATCGTAAACCATTTGTAGGGAACTTCCAATCAATTTAGCTGCCTCCCTCACACTCAAAAACTCTTTCGCCTTTATATCTTCAATGGGTTTAGTTTTAATCTTTAAAGTTTGCTCATTACTTCTTTCAATTTTTGCAGATCGCTTTCTGGCTTTATAGGCTGCCTTTGCGCAATTATCCCCGCAAAATCGGGTTACTGTGGTTCGTGCAGTAAATTCATTTCCGCAATGTTCACAAATCCGTTGCAATTGAATATTTGAACTCATTTTTGTATTGTTTTATTTAAAAGTGTTTCAAAGTGTTTAAAAGTGTCCAGTTAAGGGAACCAAATAACTTCATTTTTGTACCTCGAACCCTCAAAAACATTTAGAGGTACAAATGAGGTACAAACCTAAACATAAAAAACGGATAATACAACATAATAAACAGCAAAGGGTGTAAGCTAAAAAGCCCTATTAATAGGGCTTTACACTGTTTATTATAAAATTTATGAAGGTTTGTTTTGCAGTAATTATTTCCCGATACAAAACTTACTAAATATATAATCCAGCCGGTCTTCATTTGTAATTTCACCAGTGATTTCGCCCAGGTAATGAAGGCATCTTCGTATGTCAGGAGCAAGCAGGTCCCCGGAAATATTATTTTCTAATCCTGATTTTATTTCTTCCAGGCTTTTGGCTACTTCTGCCAGGGCTGCGTAGTGACGTGCATTCGTGATCACCACATTTTCAGTATTTAAACCGGAACCGGCAGCCATCGCGAATAAAGCATTCTTTAATTCATCTATTCCTATTCCTTCTTTGGCTGAAATAAATATTCCGTCAGCAAATTGCTTGTTCAATTGCTGATTGAAGGCATCTGTCTTATTAGCTACCACAATTACGTTACTGTTTTGCTTCTTAATTTCATTAACAATTTTAGAGAGTTCCGCAAACTCCATTTCATTTACATCAAATAAATACAATACAATATCAGCCTGCCTTATTTTCTCTTTACTTTTCGCCACGCCCATATTTTCAATAATATCCTGCGAATGTTCCCTTATTCCTGCAGTATCTATCAACCGGAAAAGTATACCATTGATATTAATCACTTCTTCAATAGTATCACGGGTGGTGCCCGCAATCTCACTTACAATAGCACGGTTTTCATTCAATAAAGTATTTAGCAAAGTTGATTTTCCAGCATTAGGTTTTCCTACAATAGCCACGCTCACACCATGTTTAATTACATTACCAAGTTTAAAGGATTCAAGTAATTTGCTCACTGTTCCCTCTATATTTTTAATGAGTAACGAAAATTTATGCCGGTCTGCAAACTCTACATCTTCATCACTAAAATCGAGTTCAAGTTCTATAAGTGAAGAAAATTTGATCAGTTCCTCACGCAATTCCTGAAGCACATTTGAAAATCCTCCACGCATATTTTTTAAAGCGGCATTTTGCGATGCTTTTGTATTGCTTGCTATTAAATCGCCAACGGCTTCGGCCTGCGTCAAATCTAATTTTTTATTAAGAAATGCCCGCTGTGTAAACTCTCCGGCTTTGGCCAATCTTGCTCCATTGCGTATAAGCGCATCAAGCACCTGCTGTTGCACATAAGGTGAACCATGACAGCTTATTTCTATCACATCTTCACCAGTATAAGAAGCAGGTTTTTTAAATAAGGAAATCACTACTTCGTCCAATATAGTTTTATCATCTTTCAGATAACCGACATGCAGTGTATTTGCCGGCTGTTCTTTCAAATTTTTTGAGGGAAAAAGTTTTTGAATAATATCAAAGGATTTGCTACCGCTAATACGCAAGACACCTATAGCGCCGATTCCGGGAGGCGTAGCAATGGCAGCAATGGTGTCGTCCCAACCTGATAATTTATAGTGCATTTTGTAAAGATAGTGTGCATTATTGAACCTCTCTCTAATGGATAAAAGGGTTCTTGATTTTAATGAGGATTCATAGACCGGAGTGTTATTTTTTGAATAATCTGGTTAAAAAAATATAAATATAAAGTCAAAAAAAAGAGATGCAGTTTTTGCATCTCTTAATAAAATAATATAATTTTTTTAAAACTATTACTGATCGGGGTTGGTCAGAGTAACCGGTTGCAAACGATACGCATTTACATAACGTCCATTTTGCTGAGCAGGAGTCCATTTTGGCCCTTTCCTGATGGCATTTACTGCTACTTCAGCTAGTTTAGTTCCTTTCATTGTAGTTGCCTGTACATCACTCACAGTACCATTTTTATCCACAATGAATTTTACTACACAAGTCCCAAAGTCAGCGTCTGTAAATTCGTCCTGGTCTGCCTGTATGGCTCTAGTTACATACCGCTGCCATGCCTGAGGTCCACCTGGGAATGAAGCTTCTATTTCAACCTTTGTAAAAATCTTGTCGGGATCTTCTTTCTTTTCCACCGGAGCAGCAACTACCTGGGTTCCCTGTAGATCTGATGGAGGGGCTACTATGCCCAGATCTTTTGTCCCTTCAACAGTCTTTATATCCACTTTAGCTTCTTCAATTTGCTTTACTTCCGGTGGTGGTTTTATTACTTCTTCATCTTTCACCACCTTAGGAGGTGTAAATTGAATAGTAGCTACCGGTGGTGGTGGTGGCAACTTTGGTGGCGGTGGCGGTGGTGGTGGTGGCTCATCCGGTTTTACTTGCTGCAATACCGACTCATTCACTACCATTACTTTTGCATCATTTTTAGGCTTCAATTTATTAAAGATTATTGAGCCTATCAATAAAAGTAAAATTAATCCTACCGTAAATATAAGAGCAGTGGAAATTCTCTTGTTATACGTTTTCCGTAAATCATAAGCTCCATAGGCCTTATTCTTACCTTCAAAAATAATATCAAGAATATCCGATTTTAATATTTGATTAGCTTCCATTATTTAATATTTTTAGTTAGATCCTGATTTTGAAAATTTCCATAAAAATTATTGAACACCTCCCGACTTTTCGGTTTGTTGAATTTTACTATACTCATCAGGAGTAGGATCCACCATGGCATACCTGCTTATGTCGTCTATATTCATTTCATCAAGGATATCAACAGCATTTTTATATGTGGCATCTTTATCAGGTTTAATAATTATAAAAAGATCATCTGCGGGTGTAGATTTCTTTTTATCAAGTATTATCTGTCTTACAGCTTTGTATCCGGTAGTTTGCATTGTTGACGGATCATCTCCAAAATAATAATATATCACATTTCCTTTGCCGAGCATTATCGTTAATGAACCTGATTTTTTTACCAAGGTTTGATCTTTTACATCAGAATCTTTTGGCATGGAAAGATTCATGGATGTGGGTTGAGACATGGTAGTGGTAAAAATAAAAAAGGTGATCAGCAAAAATCCAAGATCCACCATCGGAGTAAGATCAACCCGGGTAGATTGCTTCTTCCCTTTCTTCACTCCGGGCCCTTTTTTATGACCACTGGATTTTACTTCCATTTCTGCCATAATACTATAATTTTAATTTTTTAAAATAATTGTTTTAACAACCTGTTTATTTAGTTGTTTTTTTAGAACCACCCATCAGGTCTTCCATATTCTTTTTGTATAATTCGGTTCCGGCCGGCACATCCTCAGCATTGGTGATAAGGTTGTATTTATAGATATCATTTTTCTTAAAAGCATCAATTACACTTTTAAAAGTTGGATACTTGGCCGCATCATCACCTTTTATCAAAAAGTTGGTCTTTTTCCCAAGATTTACATTTACCGCTGCCGTAATCCATGCCTGTAGTTCATTATTAGTACTGTCATAAGGAATACCCGGTAAAGTCGTTTTTGAAATTTGTTCCGCAGTTAACCTTGTAAATTGGTTTAACTGGTTTAAAGGGACGCCTACAAAAGTTGCCTGTTGAAAAGCTTTCTCATCAGCCGGAGAGAAAGTAATATTTCTTTCTTTGGCTAATTCCTCCAATACATCTACTTTCATGGCATCATCCATATCTATATAAACCTTATTATTCTTATCGATAGTGACATTAAAATAGTCCTTTTGAGGAGCATGCTTATTAGATACGGAACCCGGCGTTGTAACTTCTATAGCTTCTGACGGTTTAAACTTCGCTGCTAATATGAAAAACGTTAACAATAGGAAGGCAACATCACACATTGCCGTCATGTCAACTGTGGTACTTCCGCGTTTTATTTTGGCTCTGGCCATTATTTATATTTTTTATACTAGTAATTAGATTCAATATTCAAAAAATTCCATAAAAATTACTTATACAAAGAAGCAAAACTTTGTGTTAAAGTAAATCCAGATTCATCAATCCCGTAAGTGATACCATCAATTTTAGTGGTAAAAATATTATAGGTAATGATAGCAAATGCTGATGTACCGATACCGAGAGCCGTATTATAAAGTGCTTCAGAAATACCTATTGATAATTCCCTTGCTGCTTCACCACCGCCTGATTCACCCAGGTTACTAAATGCACGGATCATACCTATTACTGTTCCTAATAATCCGATTAGTGTAGATACAGAGGCGAGAGTTGAAAGAAATACCAGGTTTTTTTCAAGCATCGGTAATTCAAGAGCAGTAGCTTCTTCTACTTCTTTTTGTATAGCCAGTACTTTTTGTTCTGTATTCAGTTCTGAATCGCTTATCATAGCCTTGTATTTACGAAGTCCGGCTTTCATTACATTACCTACTGATCCTTTTTGCTTGTCGCATTCTGCAATAGCTGCATCTACTTTCTTATCAGCAAGATAAAATTGAACTTTTCTGATGAATTCAGCATTAGAGCCTTTTCCGTTTGCTTTAGAAACAGTTAACCACCTTTCAATTACAAAAGTAAATACAATTAAAAAACATCCGATAAGGACTGGTACGATGATTCCCCCCTGATACATTCTGGCAAGAGAACCTTTAGGGCCTACATTATTGGGCCAGAAACCGCCATTTGGATCGGGTGCAGTAAAATTACTGGCCGCTCCAATAACAAAACGCCAGATAGTATAACCGGCTAATATACAAATAATAGGTGCCAGCAAAGAAATGATATTGCTTGACTTTTTAGCCGGTACCGATGTGGTGGCTTTCACAGAAGTGTTTGCAGTTGAATTTAGATCTGCCATGTTGTTGGTTTTTTAATGTTTAAGTTTTAAGATGTAGTTTAATTTTTTTTTGATGTTGCAATTCTAAGGAAAAAATATTTTAAAAACCAAATCTTGTTGAAAAATATTTTAATTGTAGCGCACAAGTTAGTAAAAAATTGAAAGTTAATGATGTCTTTTTAAAAAATTATTGATGTTAGCCTAAGCAGTCGTTTTTTGAAAAATATTTTTTTGAAATTAAAAAAAATACCATCCAAAATTTTGAAATAATGCCCAATTTATTTAAAATTTTGGGAAAGAAATATTTTTTTGGGAAAATTTATTTGGTACATTTCCTCATCATTACCAAATACCCATTATCCTATTAAACGGATCTTTTACAATTAAAAAGATAAGTATTTTATTCATATCTCAAAGCAACTATCGGGTCGAGCCTTGCTGCTTTAACGGCTGGATATAAACCCGCGAAAAGGCCTACAGCAGAGCATACAACGATACCAATAATTACCCAGAGCCAGGGAACTACAAAACCTGTGTGAAGGAATAAACCTACCACATTACCCACAATTACACCCAGAATAATTCCGAATATAGCTCCTATAACACTTATGAAAATTGATTCAAAAAGAAACTGGGTGCGAATGCTTTTACGGGTTCCTCCGATGGCTTTTATCAATCCGATTTCACGGGTGCGTTCGTTTACGGCTACCAGCATAATATTCATAAGACCAATGGCAGCTCCAAATAAAGTGATTAGCCCAATGAATGCGGCAGCGGTGGTGATGGCTCCAAGACTGCTCATAAATATTTCTGCAATGCTGTCACTTTTATCAATGTAAAAATTATTCTCTTCATCAATGGCCAATTTGCGTATAGGCCTGAATGTGCCTTTTGCTTCAGAAATAGCCGGTTCCAGTTCATTAATATTATTCACCATAATTCCAATATTATAAGGAGTACCATCTGTTGGAAACAGGCGCCTGATATTATTATAAGTAGTAAGTACAACATTGTCTGCATTTAAAAATGCACTGGAACCTTTATCTTTCAACACACCCACCACACGATATTTAATACCGGCAACTTTTATCACTTTATCAAGAGCCCGCTGGGTATTTTCTCCATATAATTTTAGTGCTACACTGTTTCCTAAAATACAAATACTTCTTCCACTTTCCACATCCAGTTTATTAAAATTTCTTCCGCCTGATAATGTATAACCACTTTGTAAAAGGTAATTTTCATCAACCCCCTGCATAGAAATATTAGGATTGGTTTTTATTTTATCATCATTCACTACCACATTACGCGGGCCAACTAAAGATATACTGACTCTTGCCGGAAAAGTATATCTTTCCTTAAAAAGTTTGGCTTCCTGGTAAGTTATAATTTTACCTGCATTTGATTTTTTTTCTTTTAATGCGTTGCGGTTTGTTTTTTTAACTTCTCTTCCTCTTCCACCACTACGAACCATTCTGTCATTGTATTTTATACTAAAGGAATTTGCCCCCATTGTAGAAAAACTTTCTACAAGACTTTGATTCATGGATGCAGTGGCTGTAATGATTCCAATAAGCGCCATTATACCGAAAGCAATGATAGCAACGGTGATACTTGTACGAAGTTTATTACTTTTTACAGTACGAAAAGCCAGAGAAAGTGAATCTTTTAATTTCATGCCATCGGTAGATGTTTATAAATTATTTTAATAAAATAATATGATGGTGAAGTTACTATATCAAATCAATATAAACCGTACCGCTCCTGTATTAATAATAGATCCAATCGATAAGCAAACCAGGCAGGATGCCCAGAAGAATAATGAGTAAGGCAATAATGATTTGCATCCATTTAAAGGCAGGCGTTATCGCCAATTGGGAATTTATTTCCGGTGCAGGTTCTTTAAAATAAATGGCCTGAATAACCCTGAAATAATAAATTGCGCTAATGGCCGCACAAATAACTGCAAATACCACTAGCCATATCTGGTGGCCATCTTTAACCGCCGCCATCAGCATATAGAATTTTGCAGTAAACCCGGCAGTTAAAGGAATACCCGTCAATGACAAAAGAAATATAGTACATGTTAATGCCAGTGCAGGCTGGGTTTTACCCAATCCATTAAAGCCGGCAATTGAATAATCAGACATTTTTGCTATTACACCAAAGAGGCCAATAGAGGCGAGGCTGTAGGCAGCGGAATATAATAGCAAGCCTTCTTTGGCGGTATCATTTAAAGCAAAAAGAGCAAACATCATAAAACCTGCCTGCGCAATACTTGAATAAGCGAGCATTCTTTTTACGCTTTGTTGAAAGACAGCGGTAACATTTCCTATTAACAAAGTGGCAGCTATAATAATAACTATCAACGTTTGCCATTGCTGCTGCATGGCTCCAAAAGAAGTTTGAAAGAGGCGGATGAATGCTATAAATCCTGCAATTTTTACAATGGTCGCCATAAATGCGGTAACTACAGTTGGGGCCCCATCATACACATCCGGTGCCCAGAAATGAAATGGAGCCGCTGATACTTTAAATGACATTGCCACCAGGAGTAAAACCAGGCCCGCTGCTATTAATACGGGCAAATTTCCGGTGCCCAGGTTAATCGCGTCAATATAAAAAGAGCCAAGGCTGTTGCCGCCATATATCAAGGCAATACCCATAAGCATAAGCCCTGTAGAAAATGAGCCCATTAAAAAATATTTTAAAGAAGCCTCATTACTTTTTAAATTACGTTTGTCGCTGCCTGTTAGTATATATAAAGGGATCGATAAAATTTCTATTCCCAGGAAAAGTAACAGTAAAGTATTAAATGAGGATACAATAGAAACGCCGCATAAAACAAAAAACATCAAACTAAAATATTCTGAAACATGTATTCCTATTTTTTCAAAATCCCTTCCACTTAAAAGAAAAAATATCAAAGTACAGGTAAATGCTATCGTATTAAAATGGAGACTGAATTCATCGAAGCGCAACATTCCTTTTGTATCTATTTTAAAAATTTGATACCCAAAAAATTCCAAAATATTGGCGCCTAAAATAATCACCATTCCTGCAATGGCCCAATATTTTGGTGTGGTGTTTTTTTTAAAAAAAACTCCTCCAAACATCATTACAACTCCCCAAATTGCAGTTAATATAATTGCGTTCATAATGTGACCCAACCTCTGTAGAGGCTTTTATTTTATTGTTATTTAAAAAATATTCAGAAATAAATAGCAACCAATATTTCTGAAAAACCAATTATTTTTAATTGCTACCACAACTATTTCACGGTAATATGACCCAAAATATTGTTAACTGATCCATCTGTTAAATGCAAAACCAATGACGGATAAATCCCCAAAACCAAAATGACAATTACGATAACAGACAAAACCATTTTTTGCATATTGTTCATTGCTTTTGCATTCTCTGTAAGGCTGTTCATTTTACCATAAAAAACATTTTTCATCATATTCAACATATAAACCGCTGATAGAATAACTCCAGTACTGGCAAATGCAGCATACCATTTATTAAAATGAAATAAACCGCTAAGCATTAAAAATTCACTTACAAAAGAGTTGGTCAGCGGCAATCCAATATTAGCCAGCGCTATTACTAAAAAGAAAATAGAAAGCGTTGGCGACTTTTGAGCAAGGCCTCCCAATTCTGATATTTTTCTTACTCCCGTTGTTTTATTGATAATATCAACAATTATCCAGAGTGCCAGAATATTAATACCATGGTTAAGCATGGCTAGCATAGTGCCCTGAAGTGTCACTTCATTTCCAGCAAAAATTGCAGCTGCCATTAATCCAAGATGAGCAATGGAAGCCCATGCGACCAACCTTTTAAGATCATCCTGAACTATAGCAATACAACTGGCATAAATAATTCCTATTACAGCAAGAATAATTACTACATGATCGAATCTTGCTACTGCTGCAGGAAAAATAGGCAACAGCCACCTTAACATGGCAAATACGCCCATTTTTACCATTACACTGCTCATCACCATTACTGTGGGATATGGTGCCTGTTCATAAGAATTGGGCTGCCAGGTATGCAAAGGGAAGATGGGCATTTTAACTGCAAAGGCAATAAAAAATAACCAGAACAACCAGCTTTGTTGTTTAGGATCCAAAACAGTATTGTAAAAGGCGTTTATATAAAATGAATGCGCAGATTCGGCTGAGAAAGGAGGTGTATGCCAATACACATAAATAATCCCGATGAGCATTAACAAAGAACCTATAAACGTATACACGAAAAATTTAAAGGTGGCAGCAATCCTTTTTTCTCCACCCCAGCGGCTACATAGAAAATATACCGGGATTAGCGCTAATTCCCAGAAAAAATAAAATAATAAAGCATCCATTGCAATGAAAACGCCCATCAATCCAGCCTGTGATAAAAGCATTAATGCATAAAAAGCATTGGTATTTTTATATTCTGATTTATAGGTAAAAGCAAAGATTACCGGAAAAGAAAAGGCAGTTAGAAAAGTAAGTACATGGCCCATTCCATCGAGCCCTACAGAAAAACTTGCCCCAATATATGGCATCCATACATAGCTCACATTGTTATAATTAATGAATTCCGGATGGTGAGCCACATCTGTATAACATAGACTGATAACCGATACTAATAATGTAGCCAATGAAGATAAAAGCGCAAAGGCTTTTACGATCTTAGCGTCCTTTATAAAAACTGCTATAAGCCCTGTAACAAGAGGTATCCAAAGCAACAATTCCGGAAATGTAAAATATGTACCCAGCATTAATTTTATTTTGTAAACAATTGAATAATAAATAACAGCAACATTCCTATCACCATCAGTAAAATATATGAACCTACCTGGCCACTTTGTAATAATCTTAATTGACGGCTTCCATAATTAACGCCTCTACCTACTCCATTCACAATACCATCAATCCCTTTTTTATCAATAACATTATCTAACAGCCGGGATAAAGAATTTAATGGTTTTACAATAATCATATCATAGACTTCATCTACATAAAATTTATTTTTTATGGCTTTGCCAAAAACACTTTCTTCCCCTGTAGCAGGTTGGTAATCTTTATATTTTTCCCATGCCCAGATGGAAACAATTAGTATTAAAATAACTGAAACAATCATTAATATAATCTCCGTTTGTTGGGACACTTTCTGTTCAGCAATTATTTGACTTGAATGAGCAAATACCGGTGATAAAAAGTCATTTAGTTTATTTCCATTTTTTACAAAAATTTCCGGGATGCCAACAAAACCGCCTATAGCGGCAAGTATAGCAAGAATAATCAATGGTATGGTAATCGTTGCGTTGCTTTCATGTACATGATGCAACTGTTCTTCTGTACCCCTGAATTTACCGGCGAAGGTAAGCGCAAGTAACCTGAACATATAAAAGGCAGTAAGTAAAGCACCCCCCAAGCCAATATAATACAACAATGGATTTGAGGCATATGCAGCACTTAAAATTTCATCTTTTGAAAAGAAACCGGAGAATGGCGGAATACCGGAAATAGCAATACAGGCAATAAAGAAAGTGATGTAAGTAATACGCATCTTTTTACCTAATCCGCCCATTTTAGTAATATCCTGTTCGCCTTCCATTGCATGAATAACGGAACCGGCGCCTAAGAATAAAAGTGCTTTGAAAAACGCATGAGTCATTACATGAAAAACAGCAGCGGAATAAGCACCAACTCCTAATCCTAAGAACATATAACCCAACTGGCTAACAGTAGAATAGGCCAGCACTTTTTTAATATCATTTTGCTTGAGAGCAATGATAGCAGTAACTATTGCCGTTAAAATACCAATACTTGCTATTACGGCTAAAGTAATGGGTGCAAGCGAATATAAAATATTGCTCCGCGCTATCATATATATACCCGCAGTTACCATGGTAGCAGCATGTATTAATGCAGATACAGGCGTTGGACCGGCCATTGCATCGGGTAGCCAGGTATATAAAGGGATTTGAGCACTTTTACCAACAGCACCAACAAATAATAATAAAGTAATACCAACTATTGCCCGGGAATTGAGGGCTGAAATGGAGGTAATAATTCCATTGGAGTCATTGTAAAGATCATGATAAGAAATGGTGCCGAATGAAGATATGAGCCAGAATATTCCTAAAAGAAATCCAACATCACCAATCCGGTTCATTACAAATGCTTTTTTAGCGGCATTATTATTTTCATGTTCTTTAAACCAGAATCCAATTAATAAATAGGAGCAAAGCCCCACTCCTTCCCAGCCCATGAACATGATTAAATAATTTCCACCAAGCACCAATAGCAACATCGAAAACACAAACAGGTTCAGGTAAGAAAAATATCTTCCATAACCGGATGGTGTTTCTTCTTTCATGTAAGAAACTGAATATACA
>DATCMY010000247.1:0-15591 GCA_036565505.1 Hanamia sp. | reverse complement strand
GTGTAAGAATCTTCTTATACTGAATGAGAAAAGCCGTGTGAGGTGAGAATCTCAAGCACGGTTTTGTGAGAGGCTTGGGCTGAAATGCCCTTGCCTACTCGACTCTTGTGACCAACAACATCATTTGTTTTTTTGTAATTTTAACTAATGTCTGCAATTAACTTTAATAATCATACCCAGTTTTTCACTGCAACCATCCTGGAATGGAAGCATTTATTAAAGGAAGATCAGTATAAACAAATAATCATCGACAGTTTATTGTTTCTGAAAAAAGAAGGTAGTGTTGTAATCAATGCATTTGTTATTATGCCCAATCATATGCATCTGATCTGGTAGACACAGGATAATTATAAACCTGCTAAAATACAAATGCGGTTTTTAAAATACACGGCGCAACAAATGAAGTTTAGATTAACTGATACCCATAATAAAATGTTGAATGATTTTTTAGTTGATTCCAAAGACAGGCAGTATCAATTTTGGAAAAGAAATTCATTAAGTGTTGATCTTTGGACTGAAACGGTTTTTATACAAAAGCTGATATACATACACAACAATCCAATAAAAGATCCATGGAATCTTGTTGTGTATCCTGAAGATTATAAATATTCCTCAGCAAAATTTTATGAAACAGGAGTGGATGAATTTGGAATAATAACTCATTATAAAGAATGATTTGTTTGCATGAATTTGGTTGTTGGTCACAAGACCAACAACGGCGGGGGGACATTGAAAACACTGATACTGGTCACCGTTATATTAACCGGCATTGGCTGAAAATTTTTACCTTGTCTATCATCAGCACAACCACCAGGTCTCCGGATCAACAGGATAATAAAATAATGGCTGCAAAAAAAAGCGAACAACGAACCGGAAATTTTGATCCAGGTATCATATATGGGCATCAGTACTTTCTTTATTGCGTGGCGATTTGCAACGGGACGAAAATAGCATGCAACAAATAAGACTGCCAAGGCCACATTCTACGGCCCGCAATGATCGAAACAATGCAGTTTTGCAGTGAATCCCTAAAATCAGTTAATTTTAATTTTTTTGTAAAATCCTACTGCTTGCAAACGGGAAAACTATATCTCTTTATTCTGTGTTTATTTTTTCTTGCTGATGGCTTTTCTCAACAAAATCCCGGTCCACTTTCCAATCTCCGTAGCAAAGAGATTTCTACTAAATTAAATCCGCTAAGGCTCGACAGCAGCAGCATCATCCCTAATACAGTTACCATCAATGATGTACCTTTTGGGGCTTATAGCATTGATTATGTAAATGCGTTACTTGTTTGGAAGGCTACCAATTTACCTGATAGCGTTTTAATTACTTACCGGGTATTTCCTTATAAATTGAATTCTATAACCAGGCATTTTAATTTCGATAGCATAAGGTTTAATTTTTCTGTAGAGAACCCCTATGTTTTTACCAACAGTAAATTTCAAAATAAAGTAATTGACTTTGGCAATATCAATTATAATGGAAGTTTTGGGCGGGGTATTACCATTGGCAATAACCAGGACGCGGTGATCAACTCTACCTTAAATCTTCAGTTGAATGGATATATCGGCGATAGCCTGGAACTGACCGCTGCGATAAGCGATAATACAATTCCCATACAGCCGGAAGGAAATACACAGGACATCCAGGATTTTGATAAAATATATATGCAGATAAAGAAGCATGGCTGGCAGGCTAATTTTGGTGATATTGATGTACGGCAAAGCCAGAATTATTTTCTGAATTTTTATAAAAGATTGCAGGGCGCTTCCTTCATAACAGATAATAAGATCAATAAAAATATCAGCAACTCACTTTTATTCAGCGGCGCTATCGCTAAAGGAAAATTTACAAGAAATGTAATAACCCCGCTGGAAGGAAACCAGGGGCCATACCGGCTTACAGGCGCCAATAATGAGCTTTATTTTGCTGTATTGGCGGGTACAGAAAGAGTGTATATCGACGGGCAATTATTAACTAGGGGAGAAGACCAGGATTATATTATTAATTACAATACCGCGGAAATAACGTTTACGGTTAAACGTTTAATTACCAAGGACAGCAGGATACAGGTAGAATTTGAATATTCTGACAGGAATTTTCTCAATTCGATGATTTACGCCAATGATGAAGTCAATATCAATAATAAATTGAAAATAAGCATTGGCGCCTATACCAATTCTGATGCGAAAAATTCATCTATCAATCAAACGCTCACCACCGATCAAAAACAATATTTATCGCAAATAGGAAATAATATTGACAGTGCCCGGTATCCCAATGCGATGCTGGATACTTTTTCGATCAATAAAATCCTTTATAAAAAAATAGATACTGTATATAATGGAATTCATGACAGCATCTATGTTTATTCTACCAATCCCGGCGATCTATTATACAATCTGTCTTTTACCAATGTAGGAACGGGAAAAGGGAATTATACCATAGTTAATGATGGAAATGCAAACGGCAGGATTTATATGTGGGTACAGCCTGTAAATGGTGTAAAACAGGGTGATTGGGACCCGGTCATTTTATTGATCACTCCCAAAAAGCACCAGGTGATCACTACAGCCGCCCAGTATTTTTTCAATGCAAAATCTTCTATAAAAGCCGAGCTGGCCTTAAGCAATTATGATGTAAATACTTTTTCTTCAAAAGATAAACAGGGTGATAAAGGCGCTGCTGCAAAAGTGGATTATGTAATGCAGCAAAATGTGTTGAAAAATTTAAAACCTGGATTGGTACTGCAAACTACAGTGGGTTATGAATATGTTCAGGATAAATTTAAACCGCTTGAAACACTGCGCAACGTAGAATTTAACCGCGACTGGAGCCTTCCTTTTAATACGCCTGCTGCCACAGAAAATTTAATTAATGGTTCGCTGCAGCTTTCTGATCAGAAGAATAATTATGTAAAATATCAATTCACCAATTATGACCGCAGTGATCAATACCGTGGTATCAGAAATTCGGTTGAAAACAGGATGAACATAAATGGCTGGCATTTTACCAACCAGTTTTATATTACCAATGTCAACAGTCCCATACAAAAGGGATCTTATGTGCGGCCATCCATTGATTTGTACAGAACATTTAAGGGGTTAAATAATTTAAAGATCGGTGGAAGTTATTCTTCAGAAAATAATCAGCAACTCAATAAGCAAACGGATACTTTGCTGCCCTTGAGTTTTGCTTTCAATTTATGGCAGGTTTATTTAAAATCACCCGAATCGAAATTGAACCGATGGGGAATTACTTATTTTACCAGGGAAGATAAAATTCCCTATCAAAAGAATTTGATAACAGGCAACAGGAGCCAGAATATCAGCCTGGTAACAGAATTATTAAAAAATGAAAATCACCAGTTAAAATTGAATCTTACTTATCGTAAACTCAATGTGATCAACAAAGGCTTTTCAAATCTTCAAAGCGATGAAAGCCTATTGGGCAGGGCAGAATACGCGGTGAATGAATGGAATGGTTTTTTGAAAGGAAGTGTTTTATACGAATTAGGATCGGGCCAGGAGCAGAAAAGAGAATATACTTACCTGGAAGTTCCTGCCGGACAGGGATATTACACCTGGATTGATTATAATAATGATGGCATACCGCAACTTAATGAATTTGAAGTGGCCGTTTACCAGGATCAAAAAAGATGGATAAGGGTTTTTACACCTACCAATCAATATGTAAAGGCCAATTATATTCAGTTCAATTACAATCTAAGCCTTAGTCCCTCATCCATTATTTCAAATACTACTCATAACAGGCTGAAGAAATTTATTGGAAAGTTTAGCACCACCTCTTCATTACAGGTAAGTAAAAAAGATATTTCAAACGGATCATTTGAATTCAATCCATTCAGCAAACTGGTAGATACTTCCCTGATCACACTTTATTCTTTTTTATCCAACACCATTTATTTTAACCGCACCAGCACGAGGTGGGGATTAGATCTGACGCATCATTTGAATAACAGTAAATCATTATTGAATTATGGATTTGAAAGCAATTCGCTACGCAACCTAACCTTGAAAGGAAGATGGAATTTTAATCGTTCCATTGCTACCTCATTCACCAATAAATTTATCCGTAATCAATTAACCACTCCATCATTTGCCAACAGAAATTATTTGGTAGATGAAGTTTCGGCCGAGCCGTCTGTAAGTTATATTTATAAAAGTGATTTTCGTGTAAGCCTGATATATACTCATGATATTCGTAAAAACAAAATTGATTTAATGGAGAAGGCCGTTAACAATGCGCTTGCCGCGGAAATAAAATACAATATACTTTCTAACGGCACCATTAATGGAAGGTTTTCTTTCAATAATATTGGTTTTACCGGCAATGCCAACAGCACGGTTGGGTATATTTTGTTAGATGGGTTATTGCCCGGGAAAAATTATTTATGGAATATAGAACTCACCAAAAGGCTCGCCGGGAATATTGAAATTAATTTACAATATGAGGGAAGAAAACCAGGTACCAATCCGGTTGTACATACCGGCAGGGCTTCCGTAAGAGCGATATTTTAATACCAATGTGCCAATGATCTATATAGCTAACCAAATCCGGCAATCAGGTTGATCGTAAGTGCTATCATTATCGTATTGAAGCCAAAAGAAAAAAGTCCGTGCCACATGGCAAAATTTCTCAACCTTTTTGAAGTAATCTGCACATCCGACACCTGGAAAGTCATGCCCAATACAAAAGAAAAATAAGCAAAATCAAGGTATTCAGGTTCCGAATCTCCCGGGAATTCCAGGCCTCCGGCAGGCTCATCAGGCATGGCTTTGTGATCGCCATAATAAATGTGCGCATAGCGAAGTGTAAAAATAGTATGAATTAAAAACCATGAAAAAAGCATTCCTGCAATAGCGATGGGTAATCTCCATGAAGCGCCAATATTTAAATGTTTTTTGGCTACAAGCAACAAAAGAACGGCAAGGATACTTGCTAAGGTAGCAATAAGAACAATGACGAAAATGACTGACCTGCTTGAATCCTGCACTTTTGATTGTTCACGGATTTGTGTTGAATTAGTAATAAAAAATGTAGTCCAACTCATGATGATCATGCTTAAACTAAAGGTATCCCATCCAATCATAATGTGGGTAAGCGCATCAATTTCTTCTATTTCAACAATAAAGTATACAATCGTGGCTATTGCAATACAAATTAAAAGCTTCTGCCAGGCATTGATTCTTTCGAAATACGGAATAGCGATAGGATCATGTACTTTTTTCGACATAGATAAGAGGAATTATTTGTCAAATGTAATACATTGATGCATTGTTGAATTATGAATTATTGATTAAACGGAAGGATTTAAAAGCCTGTCCGGCATCAATATAAAATACACAAAAACAGCCAATAATTATTAATCCACGATTAACAATTATTGACTGCCGTATGGTATTTCCAACCTGGAATTTATTTTCTGTGAGCGATTTTAGAGTCGCTGAATTGATAAAAAAGGCCAATTTGAAAAACATTGCTTTGTATGGTAGGGCCATTGTTATCATCATTAATATTGCTAAGCCCAAATACATAACGTGCATCAAAACCTAAGCCTGTATGAGTAAGATAACCTACGCCTAAAGGGATAGAAAATGCGGTGGATTTAAAACCTTTATTATCGGTACTGGTATTATTTACTTTTGTTTTGGCATTCAAAAGAAAACCTATTTGCGGGCCTCCTTCTAATCTGAAGCCATTGTCGAACATGTATTGCAGTAAAACAGGCACATTAAGATAATTTAGATTATAAGAATATTCTGAATTACCTATATTTCCTTTTGCACCTTCCAGGGAATAAATAAGTTCCGGCTGTAAAGCCCATGTTTCTCCTGCATGGATATGTGCCAGCAGGCCCAAATTAAATCCTATTTTAGTATCCAGCTTTGTATCGTTATTGAAATGTAATTCTGAAGCATTTAATCCTCCTTTTATCCCAAAATGTACTTCCTGCGCTTTTGCACTCAGCAACAAAAAAAATGTTGCAGCAAAAATAATTGTCTTTTTCATAAATTGTTTTTTAATTAGTAATAACTAAATTTTTATAGTTTATACCTATTTCACAAAAGCCATACCTGTTTTTTAAGATTGTTGATTGTTTTATATTTGCACACTATTTTTATCCGCCTTTTAAAGGCTTGATTCATCCTGTAAATGTCTCATGTAAACAATATAGATTCTTATGGCATTACTACACAATCGGGTTTCTCAAAAGGAACTGAAGCAACGATTATTCGAAGAAAAGGAACCACGCATTACTTTATCTTTTTATACATACTCATTTATTGAAGATCCGCAGGTTTTCCGGGATGCGTTTTATGAAAATTTTAATGAACTAAAAGTATTCGGTCGCATTTATGTGGCTCACGAAGGCATCAATGCCCAGATGAGCATTCCCGAATCTCATTTTGGGGAATTTAAAAATTATCTTGATTCTATTCCATTTTTAAAAAATATTCGTTTAAACATTGCCGTGGAAGATGACGGCAAAAGTTTTTGGGTGTTGAAAATAAAAGTCAGGAGTAAAATTGTTGCTGATGGAATCAATGATCCCAATTTTGATATGAGTAAAAAAGGGAAATATGTAGATGCTGATTCCTTTAATAAGCTAACTGCTGATCCGGAAACAATTGTGGTGGATATGCGCAATCATTATGAATATGAAGTTGGCCATTTTGAAAATGCCATAGAGATACCTTCCGATACTTTCAGGGCGCAACTACCGATGGCAGTGAATATGCTCAAAGAAAAAAAAGACAAAAATATTATCATGTATTGCACCGGCGGTATCCGTTGCGAAAAGGCCAGCGCTTACATGTTGCACAATGGTTTTAAAAATGTATTTCACCTGGAAGGGGGAATTATTCAATATGCCAACAAAATCAAAGAAGAAGATTTGCCCAATAAATTTCTGGGGAAAAATTTTGTATTCGATGGCAGGCTGGGAGAGAAGATAGGTGAAGAAATAATAAGTCACTGCCACCAATGCGGCGCTCCTGCTGATCATCATACCAACTGCGCCAACGAAGCCTGCCATTTGCTTTTTATACAATGTGCAGATTGCGCTGAGAAATATGAAGGATGTTGTTCATCCGAATGCCAGTCAGTAAATCATTTGCCTGAAGAGGAACGTAAACAAAAGCGCAAAGGAGTAAAAAATGGAATTATGATTTTTAATAAGTCGAGAGAAAGAATGGATAAGTTAATGAATAATTCTGTTGGCTAAAATTAAAATCTTCAGTTTATATATTTTATAGTAATGGGAACCTGCAAAAAATTCGTGGGTTTTTATCTATTTGAATGTAGTTGACAAAATATATTGGAATCGATAAATTCTAAATAAAACAAAATGCAAATCATCAACTTTGAATTCAAGGCAAGATCAAATAATATAGAAGACCTGGAAAATAAACTGCTTAAACTTAATCCTATATTTATTGGAAAGGATAAGCAAACAGATACTTATTTTAATGTATCAAAAGGAAGATTAAAACTCCGGGAAGGAAATATTGAAAATGCATTAATTTATTATGAAAGACAAAATGTGGCTGATGCAAAGCAATCTGATATTTTATTATACAAACACCAGCCTGATCCATCTTTAAAAAATATTTTAATAAAGCTTCACGGTATTAAAGTAGTGGTAAGTAAAACCAGGAAAATTTATTTTATTGATAATGTAAAATTTCATTTTGATACTATTGATGAGTTGGGAACATTTGTAGAAGTGGAGGCAATTGATAATACCGGCGATATTGGTATTGAAAAACTAAAAAAGCAATGTCATCACTATGCCAATTTTTTTGGCATTGAAAGTTCAGATTACGAGCAACTTTCATACAGTGATTTAATTTTAGGGAATTAGTTTCATTTTATAATGATCCAAAGAAAAAGAGGGAAGCAATTCTTTTTTTATCTTCACAGTATGTTCGATTTTCGTTTAAGAGTTTTTCAAACGGTAGCAAAGCGGCTTAATTTTACGAAAGCTGCCGGTGAATTGTATATTTCCCAACCCGCGGTTACCAAACATATTCATGAGTTGGAACATCATTTCAAAGTAAAACTTTTTGATAGAAACGGTTCGAGAATAAAACTAACTTCCGCCGGAGAAATTTTGCTTCAACATACAGAACAATTATTTGCTATTTACCGCAATCTTGAATTTGAAATGAATACGCTATCACAGAAGCGTATTGGTAAACTAAGAGTGGGAGCCAGCACCACTGTAGCGCAATATGTATTGCCTCCCGTGCTTGCCGCTTTTCATAAAAAATTTAGTGATGTACAAATTACACTCACCACCAATAATACGGAACAAATTGAGCAGGCGTTGAATAATAAGGAAATTGATCTTGGTATTATTGAAGGCCGTTCAAAAAATGCCTCTATTAAGTATACCGAATTTATTAAAGATGAAATTGTATTGGTAACATCGAATAAAAATCCGCTTGCAAAAAAAGAAATCATTCAACCGAAAGATTTACAAAATATTCCATTGTTATTGCGTGAACCGGGCTCCGGTACATTAGAAGTAATCGCTCATGCGCTAAAACCTTTTGGAATTAAATTGCGTGATTTAAAAATTGAAATGCAATTGTCAAGTACAGAAAGTATGAAATCTTATTTGCTGCATTCCAGCTCTATGGCCTTTCTTTCTATCCATTCTATTTTAAGCGAATTACAAAAAAACGAGTTCCGGATTATTGACATAAAAGGGTTGAATATAGAACGATACTTTTATTTTATTCAACTACAGGGACAGGCAGAATCCTTGCCTGAATTGTTTATGAATTTTACCCGTCACTATAACTTCAGGTAATGGTGAATCACTAATTACAATTTCTCTTTCTTTAAAATGCAAGTCAACTTTGCGGGGTAAATAAATATACCCTCTCATGGAAAAGATCAGTGAAATACCCGTTCAGCAAAAGTTTAAAAACCTGCTGGATAAAAACATAACAACAAGAGAAATCATTTTTGTAATCGCATTATTATTATGTCTTACCCCATTTATCACTCCGCCAATAGCTTTGTTAATTGGGTTTGCCATGGCTCAATTGGTAGGACACCCGTTTTTGCATTTGAATCATAAAGCCACTTCATTATTATTAAAGTTATCGGTTGTTGGATTAGGATTCGGAATGAATGTGCAAACAGCCATTCATGCCGGGAAGGAAGGAATTCTTTTTGCCGTAGCATCTATTGCCGGAACCCTTGGTTTAGGAATGCTGCTGGGTAGATTTTTAAAAATAGAAAAGAAAACATCTCATCTTATTTCCTGCGGTACCGCTATCTGCGGAGGTAGCGCCATAGCAGCTATCAGCCCATTGATAAATGCTGAAGAAAAACAAATTTCTGTTGCTCTTGGAACTATATTTATTTTAAATTCAATTGCCTTGTTTTTGTTTCCTTTTATAGGCCATACACTACATTTATCACAGATGCAATTTGGGTTATGGAGTGCCATAGCCATTCATGATACAAGTTCAGTAGTGGGTGCAGCCAACAAATATGGTGCAGAGGCTTTGCAGGTAGCCACTACTGTAAAATTGGCCAGGGCTCTATGGATTATTCCTGTAGCATTTTTGACTACTATATTTTTTAAAACCGGAAAGCAGAAAATAAAAATTCCATATTTCATTGGCTTATTTATTTTGGCAATGATACTTAATACGTATTTGCCTTTCATACATCCTGTGGCTACAGAAATGGTGAATTTGGCAAAAATTGGTTTGACGGTAACTCTCTTTTTAATAGGTGCGGGCTTGTCAACTAAAGTTTTAAAATCTGTTGGCGTAAAACCTTTATTGCAGGGAATTATTTTATGGATCGTTATTTCATCGGTTGCATTATGGGCAGTAATGAATATTGCCGTTTAGCAGGAAATAAATAGTTGAAATGTTATTTAGAATGGAAGTTTAGGAATTGTAGTTTTAAGAATTGCAAAAATAGATTGCTGATTTACGCTGGCTATAAGAATTATTTTAAACCGATAAAGCAGTCAGAATTCTTGCTTTAGTTTCTTCATTACTTAAATCCTGTGGTACAAATTTTTCGCCAATCAATTTTTCATATAGCTCAATATAACGGTTACTAATAATCGAAATCCATTCATCGCTCATTTCCGGTACCTGCTGGCCTTCTTTGCCCATAAAATTATTTTCAATCAGCCATTCTCTTACAAACTCTTTACTCAGTTGTTTTTGTTTTTCTCCCTTTGATTGCCTTTCTTCAAAACCATCCGCATAAAAATACCTGGAGCTGTCGGGGGTGTGTATTTCATCAATCAAAATAAGTTTATCGCCCAGTTTTCCAAATTCATATTTGGTATCTACCAATATTAATCCTCTTTTTGCCGCCAGTTCTTTTCCTCTTGCAAAAAGCAGCAAAGCATATTTTTCCAATTGTTCATAATCTTCTTTAGAGACAATTTTTCTGGCAATAATTTCTTCCTTACTGATATCTTCATCATGGCCTTCAGCAGCCTTGGTGGAAGGTGTAATGATGGGCGCCGGAAAATAATCATTTTCTTTAAGTCCTTCGGGCATTTCTACTCCACATAAATATTTTTGTCCGGCAGAATAAGTACGCCAGGCGTGGCCTGTAAGATTTCCTCTTACTACCATTTCTATCTTAAAGGGTACACATTTCAGTCCTATTGAAACGTTAGGAGCGGGAACATTGAGAAGCCAATTAGCACATATATCAACTGTATTTTGCAGCATATATGCAGCTATTTGATTTAATACTTGTCCTTTATAAGGAATTGGCCTGGGCAAAATAACATCAAACGCAGAAATACGATTGCTCGCGATCATGATTAACAAACGATCTTCAATGGTATAAACGTCTCTTACTTTTCCTTTGTAAAAATCAGTTTGTCCGGGAAATAAATAGGGATTCATTATTATAAAATAAGGTGCAAAAATGCGTATAAATTTTGATTAATTTAAAAAACTAAAAATTTACCTGCAAGGGAGAAAAGATATTTATTATTACAATAAAAACATTTACTACTTTGCTGTTAAATTAATTGCTAAAACTAAGATTATGAGAACAAATTTCAAATGCTTTACTCTTCTAATTATTGCAACTATTTTTTCAGTTGTTGCCTTTGCCCAGGGTAATACGATCAAAGGAAATATAGTAGACAACTCCACAAGTGCAGTGGTCCCGGCAGTATCTGTAACAGTCAAAGGGGGGATTGAAGGAACTTATACAGATGATAAAGGTAATTTTTCATTGAGTACTAATCATCCGTTTCCTTTAACGTTAGTTGTATCATCGATTGGGTATACCACGCAGGAAGTTGCTGTAAAAAATGCATCTGCATTTGTTACAGTATTGCTGGTTCCTTCCAGCACATTAGGACAAGAAGTAGTTATTTCTGCGACACGCACGCCTTCGCGGATTTTAGAATCTCCTGTAACTATAGAAAGAATCAGTTCACAAAATATTCGAAATTCTACAGCTGTTTCTTATTACGATATGATCGGCAAAATCAAAGGAGTGGATATGGTAACTTCTTCACTTACTTTTTCTACTCCAAGTACAAGAGGTTTTAATGGTAGTGGTAATCTTCGCCTAAACCAGATTGTAGATGGCATGGATAACCAGGCGCCAGGTTTAAACTTTTCTGTAGGAAGTGTTGTTGGCTTAACTGAACTTGATGTAGAAAGCATTGAATTATTGCCGGGAGCTTCCTCTGCATTATACGGGCCGGGCGGAATGAATGGCGCTTTGGTTATTACCAGTAAAGATCCTTTCAAATACCAGGGGCTTTCTTTCCAGGTAAAGACTGGAATAATGCATGTAGATAGCAGAACGAGCCAGCCATCTCCTTATTATAACTGGAACCTGAGGTGGGCGAAAAAAGTTAGTGAAAAATTTGCTTTCAAAATAGGTAGCGAATTGGTTCAGGCTAAGGATTGGATAGCGGATGATTATCGTGATTTTAACCGTATAGGAACCACAGGATCGGTTAAACCAGGAACCTGTACAACTGATCCTAACTACGATGGAATTAATGTTTACGGAGATGAAACTACAGCCGATATACGTGCCAATGTGTTGAATCCACTTGCCCAGGCTGCGCCATTTTATGCACCCTATATTAATTCTTTACCAGCATCAATACCTGTTTCAAGAACCGGTTATTCTGAAAAAGATGTTATAAACCCAAATACTGTAAACTTGAAATTATCAGGCGAGTTAAGTTATAAACTTTCTTCAAAAACTTCCTTGAATGCAGAAGGATATTGGGGAACAGGTAATACCGTGTATACCGGTAGCGACCGTTATTCATTATTAAATTTAAAAATAGGTCAGTACAAAGTTGAATTGGTAAATCCTAATTGGTTTTTAAGAGGCTATACTACCCAGGAAAATGCAGGTGAATCTTATAATGCCACAGTTACTACAAGATTATTAAACGAAGCCTGGAAACCAAGTGGAGGAGCAAACGGATGGTATTATCAGTATTCAATGGCTTTCCTGAATGCGAAATTAGCCGGGCAAAGTGATATTAATGCTCATAATACTGCAAGAGCCGCTGCTGACCAGGGAAGGCCTGCTCCGGGTTCTGCTCAGTTCAAAGAAATATTTGATAAGGTAAGAAGCATTCCAATTTCTAAAGGAGGTGGTTTGTTTGTTGATAAAACCAATCTTTATAATGTAGAAGGCCAATATGATTTTTCTTCAAAAACTTCAAAATTTGCAGATATTTTAGTGGGTGCCAATTACAAAAGATATGTATTGAATTCTGAAGGAACACTATTCGCAGATTCTACAGGAAAAATTCCTATTAATGAATACGGCGCTTATATGCAGGCAACTAAAAGATTATTTGGCGACGGGTTAAAATTGATTGCTTCTGCACGTTATGATAAGAATGATAATTTTGATGGAAGATTTACCCCTCGTTTTTCAGCGGTTATTAAAGTGGCGCAAGATAACAACATCAGGCTTTCTTATCAGCAGGCTTACCGTTTCGCCTCTACCCAACAACAGTGGATTAATTTAAGAGTAGGTGGCGGTACTGCGCTAATAGGCGGTTTACAAACATTTAAAGATTATTACCATTTCAGCTCAAACCCTGTTTATTCAATTGATGGTAATTTGTTTGCAGGCACACCACAGGTACAATCTTTTAATAAGTTTAAAGCAGAAACTGTGAATTCTTTTGAGGCCGGTTACAAAGGATTATTATTGAACAAAAAAATGTTGATAGACCTCTATGGTTATTATGGAATCTATAAAGATTTTATTGCACGTACTTTGGTAGCCCAATCAGTAAATGGCAATATTAATGTATTTACCAATCCTGCAACAGTTCAGGCCAATCTGAATGATCCTTCTAAAACCACTACCTATTCTGTCCCTACCAATGTATCAGGTGATGTAATAACCTATGGTTTTGGAATGAGCCTTACTTATTCTCTTCCTTCCAATTTTGAAATAGGAGGAAATGTAACATCCGATAATTTAGATAAAGTGCCTGATGGATTTGTTGCGCAGTTTAATACTCCGGAATACAGGGCAGGTCTTTCTTTCAGCAATTCAGGTTTTGGATTTGAAAAAAGATTCGGATTTCATTTTGACTATCGCTGGCAGGATAAAGTAAATTATGAAGGAGATTTTGCAACCGGGCTTATACCGGCTTTCCAAACTCTTGATGGGCAGGTAAGCTATAAATTCACAGAACAAAAAGTGTTATTGAAACTGGGAGCTACCAATATATTAAATCAATATTACCGTAATGGATTTGGAAACGCAACTATTGGCGGCCTTTATTATGTAAGTATTGGCTACAATTTATTTTAATCCAAATTAATTGATCATTTTATAAAAAAAAGATATGAAAATAAATAATTTAAACCCAAATACGGTTTCAATATTTTCCCTGCTTTTGGCATTGGGAATTGTTGTTGCATCATGCAATAAAGATATTCCCAAAGCAACACCTTTAGCAGCTCCATTGAATTACAGCACCGTTACCATCAGTGGCTTACTGGATGCAGATACCTCTTTGAGTTTTTATAAAGCTGCCGCAACAAGAGTTGGTATGATTTCTCTATTGAATAATCCCTCCAATGATTTGACTGTTTTTTTGCCAAATAATGCTGCCTTCCGTGTATCGGGGATTAGTTCTATTGCAATGATTAACGCATTACCTATTACTTCTGTGGGAGGTATAGTTGGTTATTCTATTGTTCCGGGAAGGCAATACAGCACCGATGGAACTACCAATGTTTCTGCCGCGGTACCTAACTCTTTTCCGAATATACAATTACCAACATCTGTGACAATTGGCGCTTTGCCCGGTACTACTATTCCATTAAAACTTTCCACCTTCCTTTCTAAAAGATCAAACGGATTTTGGGACAATAATATTCCCATTGTTACTCCGGATCTTTTATTAGAAAATGGAATTGTACATATAGTTGCAGGAATAGTAGCTCCTCCGAGCCAGGTTTTAAAATCGGCAATGTACAGCGATCCAAATCTTACATATTTTAAAGCAGCAATTGCAAGGGCTGATAGTGGTATGTCAGGATTAAATAAATTGGATTCACTTCTTGGTTATGCCGTTACCAATATGACGGTGCTTGCTCCCAACGATGCAGCCTTTAAAAATCTTATTTTCGGATCGGTATATGGATATTTAACGGGGTTGGGCGTGGATCCTGCAACAGCAGCAGGTCAGGCTACAGCACTTTCTTCATCTCCTGCGGTTTTCAGTAATCCGGCTTTATTCGGAGTACTTACCGCTGCAACGGTAAGGGGAATTCTTGCCTATCATTTTTTAGCAACGCCTAATCCGTCAACAGGGGCTTTTGAACCAAATATCCGCGTATTCTCTGTAAACTTTTCATCTACTGCAAGTAATTATACAACATTAGTAAATAGTTTTTATGCAATTCATCCGGGTATAAAAGCACAGGCTACTTTTTACGGACCATTTGTAACAAGTCTACAATTTACCGGCTATGGAACTTTCCCTCCGGGGGGTGCACCCTATAGTGGTACACCTGCAAACGCTGTTAAAATGGATCAACATGCTGTAAATGGTGTTTACCATATTATAGACCAGGTGTTGCTTCCGCAATAAAACTTATTATTTTTTATTTTCTAAGGGCTGCCATAAAAGTGCAGCCTTTTTTTATGATGTAATTGATAAGAATTAACCTCAATTTCTAAGATAATACCATCTTGATTTAATAAGTAGTCCAAAGGACTACGTTGAAATCTTAGATGGTATTATGCCGATAGAAAAAGACATTGGACTATTTGATGGTATAATCGGTATAATTTCACGGCTACACCTATTAAACATTAAACCTGAAATGCATTACATCACCATCATGCACTATATACTCTTTTCCCTCTATTCTTAATCTTCCATTTTCACGACAGGCTGCTTCAGACTTATATTGAATAAAATCATTGAAAGAAATTACTTCGGCTTTAATAAATCCTTTTTCAAAATCAGTATGAATAACACTGGCCGCCTGTGGAGCTTTCCATCCATGGTGAATGGTCCATGCCCTTACTTCCTGTATACCC
>DATCMY010000246.1:0-4507 GCA_036565505.1 Hanamia sp. | reverse complement strand
ATAACTGGCTTGCGGTCGCTAATTATGGTGCAGGGAGCGCCACAATGCTTCCGTTAAATGGGGATGGTTCTATAAAACCATTTACACAATTAATTAATGATTCAATTTATAAAAACGGGGATGAAAATGCAAAATCTCATGTACATGCAGCCGTTTTTTCTCCTGATGGTAAATTTTTATATACCCCGGATTTAGGATTAGATAAAGTGATTATATATAATTATAAACAGGAAAGCAATAAGCCGCTCATCCTTGCATCACCCGCATATGTAGAATCTCAAAAAGGAACTGGCCCAAGGCATATGGTATTCCACCCAAACAAAAAATTTGCTTATGTAGTACATGAAATGGGAGGAACAGTAACTGCTTACCGGTATGAAAATGGGAAACTGATTAAATTAGAAGAAGTGCCCACTTTTCCCGCCGGTTTTGCAGGGAAAAAAGATGGGGCGGAAATAACAATATCGCCTGATGGAAAGTTTTTGTACATGTCAAACAGGGGTGATTTACATTCCATTACTATCTTTTCTATTGATCCATCTTCCGGTAAATTGTCTCTTATCGGCTATCAGCCAACATTAGGCAAAAATCCAAGGAATTTCATGATTGATCCAACCGGAAATTTCTTACTCGTTGCTAACATGGAAACTAACGATATTATAATTTTTAAAAGAGACAAGAAAACAGGTTTATTAAGCAACACTAAAAATCGCATTGAACTCCCCAGACCGGTTTCTTTATCAATGACTCCAAAACAGAACTAAATTTATTATTCATGATGGAGTAATTTTCTGTTTCATATATTTTAATTTTCTTATTGGTATAATGCCTTAATAAGATATAATTATTCTTATGCCCCTAATCCGTTAAAATAAAAATTATTTTTTAAAAAAGTTTGTTACCCACCCACCCAATAAGATAGTTAAAGTACTCTTATTAAGAGAAAGCGAATTGATGCTGCAAATGAAGAAAGGAAGTTTCTGATTTGTTAGTTGAATCTTATATCGCTTTGAATTACAAAAAATCATAGAATAAATACCAGATTTATAAAACATAAAAAGTCTTCAATGTTCGTTGCACGAGAGGCTTAATAGGCAAAAAGAATGTCATTCAAACAAAATTTTAAACCAATCAAAAACAAAAGTATGATTTTAACTGTAGGTGTCCATACCAAAACCGGACCCGTATCATTAAGAGTCAAAAGCTGGATGATCATGAAGTTAACCATTGCATCACTGTTATTTTTCACGTTTCAGGGAAATGCACATAGTTACGCCCAAAGGGTTACGTTTATTAAAAAAAATGTGCAATTAACGGAAGTTTTTAAAGCGATTGAAAACCAGACAGGCTTTCTGTTTTTTTATGATAAAGCCATTATACAAAAAACCGATCCCATTGATATTATTATTAAAGATGCGACTGTAGAAGAAGCATTAGCTACGTGTTTAAAGGATAAGCAACTTACTTATACTATCGTTAAAAATACCATAGTTATCCTGCAGGAGAAAACTACAGGTTCTCAAATGCGGAATATTTCGATGCAAGTATCCCCGCAACCGCCACCGCCTGTGGATATAACCGGAAGAGTGGTTAATAAGGATGGCGCTCCTTTGCAAAATGTATCAGTAATGATAGCAGGTACTAAAAAAGGAACTACAACAAATAGTGATGGCCGCTTTACATTAACAGTTTCTAATCCTGAAAATATTGTATTGGAAATTTCCAGTGTGGGATTTGAAAATAAAACGGTTCGTGTTGGTAAACAAACCGAAATATATGTTACCCTTAAAGAGGAAAATTCGGGGTTGGAAGAAGTAGTAATAGTGGGATACGGAAAGCAAAAAAGAGGCGATCTCACCGGTGCTATTTCCACAGTCTCTGCCAAGACGATTGAAGGGCAAGCAGTTTCAAATGTGAATGAGGCGCTGCAGGGAAGAGTTCCGGGAGCTGAAATAACAGCAGCATCAGGAGAGCCGGGAGCTCCTTTACAAATAAGGATACGAGGTATGGGTACATTTGGGAATACCGGTCCTTTATATATTGTAGATGGTGTACCCATTAATGTAAATGATATTAACTCCATCAATCCAAGTGATATCTCATCTGTAAATATTTTAAAAGATGCTTCTGCAGCAGCAATATATGGTTCAAGAGCAGCTAACGGAGTAGTTTTAATAACTACAAAAACAGGGCAGACAGGCAAGCCGCAGGTTAGCTATAATGAGTATTATGGCATACAATCATTTACTAATTATATTCCCTTATTAAATTCTCAGCAGTATGCTGATCTAAACAATGATGCCTCTGCAAATGCCGGTAAAGCTCCGGAACCTGCATTCAATAATCCAGAAGTTCTTAAAACAAATACGGATTGGCAGCGTGCAGCATATCCTTCAGCTCCGATACAGAATCATTCCCTTACGATTTCCGGAGGATCAGAGGATGCAAAATACTCTGTATCAGCAGGATATTTTGATCAGCAGGGTATTATGGTGTTTAATTACTTAAAGCGTTATTCAGCAAGAGTAAACACCCAGTTTAAAATTGGAAAGAAAATAACTGTTGGTGAATCAATAAACCTCAGCCGGAGTTTGGGATTAAACCAGGGTCAGGGGAATAATTTAGATTTTACCTATTTGTTAGGCGCATCACCTACCATGCATATATATCGTCTGGGAAATTTAGGAGGTTATGCAGGTCCTAATGCAGCGGAAACAGGAAGAAATAACCGAGAAAATATTATTGAGCGTCGGGATATGAGACGTAATTATGGAAATCAAAATAAAATCTTGGGTAATTTATTTGCTGAATACAATATTTTACCTAATTTAAAATACCGCCTTAATTTAGGATTAAATACAGGGCTTTATTCCAGCAAATTATATGTGCCAAAATTTGAAGCAGATAATCGAAGCAACCTTGTGCAATCTTTGAGTCAGAATAGAAATGAATCATATGAATATCTTGTGGAACATACCTTAACCTATGATAAAGTATTTCATGAAAATTATTCTGTTTCCCTATTAGCAGGTTATACACAACAAAATGCTTTCTATAGTAATATGTCAGGAAGTATACAGCAATTTCCAAGCAATGATTTACAAGTAATCGATGCGGGAACAGGTACATATACATTACATGGCAATGAAGCTGAATGGGCTCTTCGCTCATTTTTAGGACGGGCTAATTTTAAATTATTTGATAAATATTTATTCACTACTACTTTTCGTCGGGATGGTTCCTCAAGGTTTGGGAGCAAAAACAGGTATGGAAATTTTCCTTCTTTTGCCGCAGGCTGGCAAATCAACCGTGAAAATTTCATGAAAAATATCTCTTTCATTAATGACTTAAAATTAAGGGCCAGTTGGGGGAAGTTGGGTAACCAGGAAATAGGAAATTATGTGAATCAATCTACTGTTTCCACTGCTATCCGATATATCTTAGGAATTAAACAAGAAGTTGCTCCTGCGGCGGCGGTTGTCAGTCTTGGTAACTCTGCCTTAAAATGGGAAACAACCACACAAACAAATATTGGTACAGATTTAACTGTATTAAATAATCATGTGACCTTTAATGCCGATTATTGGATTAAAAATACTGATGGAGTATTATTACGGACGCCTATTTCTGCTGCCAGCGGTATCAGCCGTGATAATGGCCCCTATCAAAATGCGGCAGGAATAAAAAATTCTGGTTTTGAGTTTGCGTTACAATATAGAGAAAACATTAGAGATTTTAATTTTGAACTCTCTGGTAACCTTTCAACCGTTAAAAATGAGGTTACTTCGTTAGGGGGATTACCATATATAATAAACCTGGTGAATAATGCCTATAATTATGGAACCTTTACTTATACAACAGTAGGCCAGAGCATGTCCAGCTTTTATGGCTATATCGCTGAAGGCGTATTTCAAAATTCTTCTGAAATTGCTTCTCATGCCACTCAACCCGGGGCGGCTCCCGGTGATATTAAATTTAAGGATATTAATGGTGATGGTGTAATAACTGCAGAAGACAGAACTGTTATTGGTGATCCATTTGGAAATTTTAATTATGGATTTACTGCCAGCGCTACCTATAAGGCATTTGATCTGTTTATGAGTTTTAGAGGTGTGCAGGGTAAACAATTATACAACAGTCAGCGGGCATTCTTGGAAAGTATGGATGGAGAGCATGGTCAAATGGCCACTACATTAATGAGATGGCATGGAGAAGGTACTTCTAATTCAATGCCAAGAGCAGTACGTGGAGATCCAAATAATAATGCACGTCCTTCAACCCGGTTTGTTGATAATGCGTCCTTTTTTAAATTCCAGAGCCTTCAAATTGGATATACAATACCCGCAAAACTGACAAATCGGTTAGGGATTAAAAAGCTACGCGCTTATATTAATGGTCAAAATCTATTAACCTTTACTGATTATCCAAATTATAATCCAGATGTTCTTGGGGGTTCAGGTTACAGCAACGCAAACAATATGGATCCATTATCAATTGGGGTTGATAC
>DATCMY010000245.1:0-10324 GCA_036565505.1 Hanamia sp. | reverse complement strand
CGGCTGCATACTATATACATGGTACCTCGATAATTTTTCTTTTTGACCAGAAAATACATTTTTAGGATTACCATAAACTTCGTTTTCCTTTATAGTAAAATGTTGTGGTTGCGCAGAAAGATTAAGAACCACTAAAACTTTATGCTTTCCTTTTTGCCGGACATAAGCAAAAATAGCATCATCATTGGCTGTTGGTATTTTTTTATAAGCAGCATCGGCAGCAAGCGCTTCATCCTTTTCACGAAGGTGAAGCAAGGTGCTGTAGAAGGGAGCCATTTCATATTTATCCCAAACAATTGGGTCTTTTACAAAAAATTTAAGGCGTCTTTTATTGGGCACTTCCTGGCCACTATAAATTAAAGGTATACTCTCATACATGGTTTGTGAAAACACTGCGAAAGCTTTGTAAGCATCACCATATTTTTCAAATTCTGTTCCATTCCAACTGTTCTCATCATGGTTGGTAGTAAAATACATGCGGTATGCATTTTTAGGAAAAATAGAAAAGTTATGATTCAACACTGAATCCAAATGTAGTACTGATACTTTTCCCTGTGCAACATCTACTGTTGTCCACATAATATTCCATGCATAAGTGGCATCAAAACCTGCATAATGAAACTCAGGTTTTTCACTTTCTGCAAGCATAAATACATCTTTTACTTTTCTCAAATCAGTAATACATTTCTTCCAAAAATCTTCAGGAATAGGATCTATGTGGTCGCATCGAAAACCATCAATGTTAGTTTGGGTTATCCAAAACTTCATTGCGCTAATCATACTGTCGCGCAATTCTATATTATCATAATTGAGATTACGCGTATCCGTATAATCTGCATCATAAACCGTGTTTCCGTTTTTATCTCTTTTATAAAAATCAGGATGATTTTTTATCCAGGGATTATCCGGAGAAGTATGGTTGGGTACCCAATCAATAATTATTTTAAAGCCTAAACTGTGCGCATGTTTCACCAATGCCTTCCAATCTGCCATGGTGCCAAATTCGGGGTTTACTTCTTCATAATTGCTCACAGAATAATAACTTCCTAAATCAGATGCACTTTGTTTTCTTCCTTCAATTCCGATAGGATTTATGGGCATAAACCATAAAATTTGAACTCCCATTTCTTTTAATCGTGGCAGGCTTTTTTCAAAAGCTTTAAAAGTTCCTTCCTGTGAATATTGCCTTACGTTTACTTCATAAATATTACTTTGTTCGCTCCATGAAGGATGAGTAAATGTAGTATTAGCCTTACCTACATTGGAAATGGCGGCATACTTCGGAGTGCATGATAAACAGCAGAGTGAAATAAAAAATGCGAATACAATAAGGCGTGAACTTTTTTCCATAAAATGTTTTATTTATTCTTTCAGTAAACTTATTCAATTTTAATACTTATGAAGGATTCATTTTTTTGTGTTTCAATTACCCTTCCATTTCTTCTCTTATCTCATCAGAAATTTTTACAATTATTTTATCAATTCTTTGACCATCCATATCCACAATTTCAAAATCAAATCCCCGCCATTCAAAAGTATCTCCGGTAACAGGAATCCGCTTTAATTCGTGTAAGATAAAACCCGCAAGGGTATCAAATTCATTTTCCCCTTCATTGATCCAGATAGTCTTATTAAATTTTGTTAGAAAATCATAGAATTGAATTTGTCCATCAATTAAATAGCTGCCGTCTTTTCTTTCCATTATCACATATTCATCATCTTCTTCTTCGGGCATCTCCCCTACTATCGCATTTAAAATATCTTTTACCGTTATCATTCCCTGGATACTTCCATATTCATCTACAATAAATGCATATTGGATTTTTGTATTTTTTATTTTTTCAAGTACCTGGTAAGCCGAATTATTTTCCGGAACAAATAAGGCTTTTCTTTTCAACTCAGACAAGGTGGCATCTGGCTGCAGGTATAAATCTTTTACATAGATGATGCCTTCAATATCATCAATCGTTTCTTTGCAAAGCGGATAAACAGAATGCTGAAATTCCCGTATTTTATCCTTTATGGTTGATCGTTCTTCGTTTACATCCAACCACACAATATCGGTACGATGTGTCATTAACGAAGTAATATTTCTATCCCCAAGATGGAAAACTCTTTCTATAATATCTTTTTCTTCTTCTTCAATAGCGCCCAATTCACTTCCCTCATTGATCATTGCTTTTATTTCTTCTTCCGTTACCTGGCTATCTTTATGTTGTTTTATATTAAAGAGATTAAAAATACCGGCATTTAATCCACTTAACAACCAAACAAGCGGGTAAGAAATATTACTTAGAACTTTTATAGGCCTTGCAATTACTTTTGCAATTTTTTCAGGATTAAGGATAGCAATTCTTTTGGGTACCAATTCACCAAAAAGGATGGTTAATAATGTTACAATGATAACAATGATCACCGTGGCAATTGTATCAGCATAAGGTTTTAGGAAATTAAAATGTTCAAGGTAAGGTTGCAGATAAGCGCTGAATTTTGCACCAGAATATACACCGGTTAAAATTGAAATAAGCGTAATATAAATTTGAGTAGTAGATAAAAATATATCAGGATTTTCTTTAAGTTCCAGTACGGTTTTTGATTTGATATCTCCTTTTGCAGCACTAGTTTCCAGCCGGTTTTTTTTGGCAGAAACCAAAGCCATTTCACACATTACAATGAATGCATTCAGGAGAATTAAAAAAAATAAAATAACAAGTTCTACCATAATATTAATTTTCAGCCTGGCAATTTCAACCCTATTTTGGTATTGAAAATTTTTGCCGGAATATACCCAAGCATCAATCCAACAATTGCACCGCAAAATACATCAAAAGGAAAATGAACCCCTACATATACCTGCGCATAAGAAATAACAAATGCCCATAAAAATAAAAAAGCCCATTTTGGACTAATTGTTTTTTTGAAAGTTGTAAATATAAACATTGCTGCGGCGAAATGATTGACTGCGTGCGAAGAAGTAAAACTGGAACTTTCAGGGCAATAACTTACCAGGAACCTAACCTGTCCTGCAAGAAATGGATCGTGGCAGGGCCGCAGCCGCAAGAAATTATCTTTGATAAGCCTGCTGCTCATAAAATCACTAAGGCCTACATTGATTATTAAAAACAAAACCCAAAGCCATCCTTTTACTTTAAAATTAATGACTGCAAATAAAACAAGGAAAAAATAAAAAGGAACCCATACAAAAGGTTCACGTATAAAAGGAAGAAAATTATCAAGAAACGGAGTATGCCATTGGCCGTTCATCTTCGCAAAAAGACGATAATCAAACTGTTTAATTGCATCGGGTAAAAAGTTGACCATGTAAATTTCTTATAAAATCATTTTAGCAAATTTAACCATTGATTAAAAAACGTAGGTAAATATTTACATTTGCCCTTTACATCAATAACTTTCTCATACTAATTTTCGAATATATCTTAATAGTTCTAAATGAAAAAAACTTATTTCCCCCGGCTTATTAAATGGATGTTTTTTACGGCAATCATATTCTTGGTTTTTATGACCATTATGCGGTTTGTATTTTTTTTCCATTTCAGGCCGGCACAATATACATTTTCAAACAGCTTAAACGCTTTTTTACTAGGCTTAAATTTTGATACCAGGATTGTTTGCGGCATTGTGCTTTTCCCATTTCTTGTGGGAAATCTTCACCTGGTTTACAAGAAAAAACGAAGGCTTTCAGCCGGTAGTATTTTTCAATTGTTCATTACCATATTGATCATGGTTTTATTAATGCTTTTTATTAAAAAGGGGCATGCCTCTATGGGAATACTGACTTTCGTAGGTATATTATTTGCGCTGATACTTGCATGGCTTTTTGGTACAAAAAACTGTAATCCTTTTGAAAATGCTGTTTCAAAAAAGATTTTTAAAATTTACTTTTTCATAATTACCGTTTCCCTTGTATTTCTATATGCTGTTGACTTTGAGCATTTCGACTACCTGCATCAACGCCTGGATGCAAGTGTGCTAAATTATACGCAAGATGCGAAAATATCGATGAATATGGTTTGGGAAACCTATCCTGTTTTTACTTTAATATTCCTGATAATTATTGGTACCATCATATTCTATTGGTTAATTAACTGGTATTTTAAAAAAATAAACCCGGCCATTTACCGCGGTCCTATAATCATTAAAATATTATTTGGATTTCTGTTTGCTATTTTATTAGGCATAGGTGTTTTTGGAAGGATAAACCAATATCCATTACGATGGAGCGATGCCTTTGCACTTCATGATGATTTTAAAGCCAATCTATCTTTAAATCCCATTCAAAGTTTTTTAAGTACGCTGGAATTTCGCAATTCTACTTACGACCCAAAAAAGGTAAAAGAATATTATCCATTAATGGCAGAGTATCTCAAAATTAGTAATCCGGACAGTGTAAACCTTAATTATAAAAGAGTCCATGAAGCTGTTGCTCCTGCTAATCCGCCAAATGTAGTAGTAGTAATCTGCGAAAGTTTCAGTGCCTACAAAAGCAGCATGTGGGGAAATCCGTTAAACACTACACCCTATTTTAATGAAATGTGCAAAAATGGAATTTTCTTTGATCGCTGTTTTACCCCTTCTTATGGAACAGCCCGCGGAGTATGGGCCGTTGTAACCGGAATTCCTGATGTAGAATATCCCAATACTTCAAGCCGCAATCCTGCTTATGTAGATCAACATTCCCTCATTAATGATTATAAAGGTTATGATAAATTTTATTTTATTGGCGGAAGTTCAAGCTGGGCCAATTTAAGAGGACTATTAACCAACAACCTTACAGACCTGCATTTGTACGAAGAAGAAAATTATAAATCGAAAATCGTAGATGTGTGGGGCATCAGTGATAAAAGATTATTCCTTGAAGCTAACAAAGTATTAAAAGTGCAAAAGAAGCCATTTTTCGCTGTAATTCAAACAGCAGATAACCACCGGCCCTACACGATTCCCGCTGAAGATAAAAAAGAATTTACTTTAGAAAAATATCCTGTTGATTCATTGAAAAAATATGGCTTTTACAGCAATGAAGAATTGAATGCTTTTCGATATACTGATTTTAGTTTTCAAAAATTTATTGAAGCGGCAAAAAAAGAATCATACTTTAATAATACCATTTTTGTTTTTGTAGGTGATCATGGAATCAGGGGCGATGTTGGAGACATGTTTCCAAAGGCATGGGAAATAGATGGATTAACAACACAACATGTGCCATTGCTTTTTTATTCACCAGCATTGCTAAAGCCTCAAAGACTTGACAAAACCTGCTCCCAGATTGATATTTTGCCGTCCGTTTCGGCGTTAGCCAATATTTCTTATGTGAATACAACTTTAGGGAAAAACTTATTTGATACAATACCAAATAATGTCCGTTTCAAAAATGCAGCATTCTTATTTGATCCTAATATTAAACAAATAGGAATTGTTACAGATGAATATTGTTATGTACACAATCTTCTAAGTGGTAAAGAAGATTTCCGTTCGGCAAAAAATAATTTGCCTTTACCTAAATCTCAAATGGTTGAAGAAGATAAAAAAACTTTGCAAACATTATCACAGGCTTATTATGAAACCGCACGTTATATGTTGCTTAACAACAAAAAAGTTAATATACGCAAGTAAGAAATAAACTGATTTATATTTACGATTCTCAATTATGATTATCAAGGCTAAAATTCCTAAAAATGTTCCATTGACTATTCAATGGCTACTTGTGCTTTGGCTAATTTATATAATCATCTTTACGTTGTTCCGGATAGCCACCGTTTTTTTGTTTATACCGGCAAATGTTACGCTTACATCATTGATTCCTTCCTTCTGGCTTGGTTTTCGTTTCGATGCAAGGTGGATTTCAATCATACTTTTGCCAATTGCCATACTATCCGTTTACCCTAAATTTTCGCCTTTCTTTTCTGAAAGAAATAAAAAATTATGGTCCTACTATCTTGCTTTTACAACCCTGTTTGTATTATTTTTTTTCGGTGCAGATTTTGGAAATTTTAGTTACAACCATACACGCATCAACGCAAGTGCTTTAAATTTTGCAGAAGACCCAATGATTTCGTTCAGGATGCTTTGGCAAAGTTATCCAATGGTTTGGCTTATATCTGCATTAGTGCTTTCGGTTATTTTGATGTCAAAACTTTTTAAAAAAACTCATGTTCTCACTACAAAAAGAAATTGGCAGGAAAACATGATTTATAGAAAAAGATGGCATGCCGGCGCCATACTTTTTTTAGGCTGGTGCCTTTATGGAGTTTTTTCAATTCATCGGTTAAAATGGAATGACGCTTTTGAATTAAACAACAATTTTAAATCTTACGTTGCGCTAAATCCATTGCAAAATTTTTTTTCAACATTGCAATTACGCAAACCTTCTTTTGGTGATGCAAAAGCAAAAGAATATTTTCCTTTGATCGCAGATTTTCTTCAATTAGATCAAAAAGATATTGCTGACGAAAGTTATTCAAGGGAAGTTTTGCCCAATAGTAAATCGCTGGAAAGCCGTCCCAATATAGTATTGGTCATTTGCGAAAGCTTCAGCATGTATAAAAGCAGCATGAGCGGAAATCCTTTAAATACCACTCCGTATTTTAAACAATTATGCGATAGCGGGATATTTTTTAACCGGTGTTTTACGCCCACATTCGGAACGGCACGCGGCTTTTTCGCTACTTTAACTGGTATCCCCGATGTACAGCTTTCCAAATTTTCTACACGCAACCCGGATGCAATCAATCAACATACTATCGTTAATGCATTTGAAGGTTATGATAAATATTATTTCATTGGCGGCAATAGCGACTTTAATAATTTTGAAGGGCTCGTAAAGAACGTCAATAACATTAAAATATTCCAGGAAGGAAACTTTAAATCTGCTCCTTTAAATGTTTGGGGAATAAGCGATAAAAATCTTTTTAAAGAAGCTAATAAAGTTTTTTCAAAAGAAAAGAATCCTTTCTTCGCGATTGTACAAACAGCGGATAACCACCGTCCATTCAGTATTCCGGAAGAAGATACTGATTTTGAAAAAAGAATAGTAAATGAAGATACACTTCATAAATACGGATTTGAATCTTTAAAAGAATTTCAATCTTTTTGTTATACTGATTATTGTTTTAAAAAATTAATAGAAGGGGCAAAAAAGGAAAGCTGGTTCAATAATACCATTTTTGTTTTTGTGGGCGATCATGGTGTGGAAGGCGAGACTGCTGCCATTTATCCCCGAGAATTGAATTTGGGAAGATTAAGCGATGAAAACGTTCCGCTTTTATTTTATGCTCCGGAACTATTAACGCCCCAAACAAGACATGGAGTAGCTTCGCAAATTGACGTGTTGCCAACTATTGCAGGAATGTTGCATCAGCCTTATACCAATACTACTTTAGGAAGAGATCTTTTAAATTCAAAAAATAAAATGGATGCAGCTTTCATCATTCATCACGATGAAGGAAGTATTGGCGTGGTTACCAACGATTATTATTTTGTAAAAAATTTACGAATCAGTAAAGAAGAATTGTTGCCTATCAATTCCAATTCTTTCACCATAAATGCCGCTCAAAAGGATTCTGTAAAAAATAAACTTTCACAACTTACATCGGCTATTTATGAAACTGCCAAATGGATGCTGGTGAATAATAAAAAGAAAGCCCTCTAATTCGTAAACTGATGATCCAGCCCTCTGAAATCTACCGGCACTAATTTACTTACACCAGGTTCTTGCATGGTAACTCCATAAATAACATCAACTGATGCCATGGTCATTTTATTATGTGTTACAATTATGAATTGTGATTCTTTGCTAAACTTCCTGATCATTTGTGTAAATTTTCCAACGTTCGCATCATCAAGCGGCGCATCTACTTCATCCAGAATACAGAATGGTGCAGGTTTAATAAGATAAATAGCGAATAAAAGCGCGGTTGCAGTAAGTGTTTTTTCCCCACCACTTAATTGCGTAATGCTGGTAGGCCTTTTGCCTTTGGGTTTAGCAACTATATCAATTGCTGTTTCTGCAAGATTATCCGGATTTTCCAAAACCATATCCGCGGTATCATCTTCTGTAAATAATGCCTGGAAAACTTTTTGAAAATTATCTCTTACCTTATTGAATGTTTCTAAAAACTTTTGGTTGGCCGTAGTTTCTACCTCCTGTATGGTTTGCATCAAAGATTCTTTCGCAGTTACCAGGTCATTTTTTTGTTCTTTAATAAAATCAAAACGCTTCTTCATTTCAGTGTACGCTTCAATGGCAGTAGGATTTATTTCTCCCATATTTTCTAACCTCTTTTTCATACGGTCACTTTTTTCCTGCAGATCTTCAAGCGGCGTTTCAGTAGTTCGCTCCTCATCAAGAATTGCATCCAGATCTACTTTAAATTCTACACTCAATCTTTCCTTCATACCGGCAAGGTGAAGTTTCAATTCATTCAGTTTATCTTTTATTTCATTCAGTAAATGATCAGTTTGTTCTTTTGATTTTTGCTTATGACGCAGTTCACTTTCCTTTTCATTCAGTTGGTTCCTTAAATTATAATAGGCCTGGTCTGCTTCATTTAATTTCTTTTCTTCTGCATCTTTATTTTTGAGCAAAGAAATCACAGCCTCTTCCAGTTCTTTTAATTCTTCAAGAGTAATAGTAATATTATCAGAAGATTCTTTTAATTGAATATTGCTATTTTCTATTTGAGCGCTTAAATCTTTAAACTGCCTGCTTTTAAATTCAAGTTCCTGGTTAAGTGCATTTAATTTACTTTGCTGGCGGGTAAGTTGAAGATTATTATCATTGTATAATCTGTTTACCTCATTAAATTCCTGTTCGGTAGTTATAAATTCATCGCCGGTAATTTTCATTATTGCATCATGCTGTTCTACCTGTTCTATTAAGGATACCAATAATGTACGGGTTTCTTCAATAGCTTCATGGTTTTCCTCAAGCTGTTGATTCATTTCATCCAAACGGTTTTCAGCTACACTTTGCTGATGAAGATTATTTTCAATCTTATTCTGAATTGAATAGGCTGAGTTAATCAGTTCATTGATGAGCTGCTGAGTTTGTTGAATAGCATTTTCTTTTAGCTGCTCATTAAATGCGATTACTTGATTTGATTTTTGACTAATCACAGATTTTAGTTCATTCACTTTCACCTGCTGGAGCGAAATTTTCTCTGCTAATTTTTCAAGATTTTTGGCTCTCCCAATTTTTTTTCCTTCAAATAATCCCACACTTCCACCGGTTAGGGAATATTTCCCTTTTACATATTTTCCATGCTTTTCAAGAATCACATAGCCATTACTGTTTTCTAATGCTTCTTCATTTTCCGCAATAAAAACATTGCCCAAAAGATAGCCGGCAAGATGACGATATTTTTCATCAATCTCAATAACATTCAATGCGGGTATCGCATGGGGAACTTCTTGTGCAGATGAATTATTTTCGAAGGCGTTCAATTGATCAAGCAGGAAAAAATTCGCTTTTCCTTTTTTATTCTCATCGAGTAAATGAACAGCTTTCAAACCATCATGGAGATTATCTACAACATAATAATTAAGATAAGGCTCCAGCACATTTTCCACCGCGGCGCGGTATTCTTCTTTTACATAAATAATGTCGGAAAGGAGAGGCGCTGTATAATTCCACGATTGATTATTGTGAAGAAATTTTACACTCTCAGGGTAGCCTTCCATTTTGTCAATAAGGCTTTTCAGCAAGTCATGTTCGTTCTGTTTTGAATCGAGTGTGCGGTTTTCCTCTGCCAATTCGCTACGCAGCTTTTCAAGCTCAGCCTGTGTTTCAAGAATTTGTTCTTTGGTAAATTCATTGTGTTTTTTCAGATGTTCCAGCGTTACTTTCTTCTCATTAAGCTCTTCTTCCTTTTGCTTTTTCTCATTTTCAAGTTTTGCCAGCAATTCGGTTCTTTGTTTTTGTTCATCTTCAATTAGTATTATAGAACGCTTCAGATTATTAATGGAAGTATCAGCAACCGCCACGTTTTTCTCTGCATTAAAATGGTTGCGTTGCAATTGCAATTGCGTTTGGCGCAATGCATCTATCTCGTTTCTTTTCTTATCAAATACGGATCTTTTTTCTTCCGCATTTTTTTTCAGTAATTCTAATTGTTCTTTTTGCCCGGTAAGTATTATTTCTTCATCGCCAATTTGTTTTTTGGTAAAATGAATACTTTCATCAATTCCTTGCAACTGGCTTTCTGCCTTCAACAAAAAATCTTTTAAACTGCTTTCTCTTTCCCTGAGATGCTGTAAGCGCTGGGCGCTTAAATTTTTCTTATTTTCTCTTTCCCGAACCGTATTATTA
>DATCMY010000244.1:0-5059 GCA_036565505.1 Hanamia sp. | reverse complement strand
AAAAGGAATATGTAGGTAAATACCGGCCATGTTTTACGAGTCCGTTAATTGAAATAAATTATTATAAAATATGATATATAAATACATAAATATCAGTTAATTATGTAATTTTTGTTTATTATAACGATTTGCATTTTATTTAATTTTACCTTATTTTTGTTACTCTGATGTTTCTTTTATGAATTTACGAGTAACAAAGTAACACAAATGGTAACGATTAGATTTAAAAAATTACAAAGTGGAAAATTTAGTGCCTATTTAGATCTGTATTCTAATACCGGCAGCGGCAAAGGTAAACGCAATTATGAATTTCTTAAGATTTATGTAGATAAAGATTATTCCAATACGAGTGCGAGAGTTAGCGAGGCTGATAAAGAGAAAATGAAAATCATTAAAGCTATACGCAATAAGAGGGAAGATGATTTAAGTTTTTCCGATAATGGCTATAAGCAGCATATAAAAATCAATTATAATTTGATCAACTATTTTGATGAGTGCCTAGCTAAAAAATTTAATTATAAATTGGAGTGCCTTATTATTCACCTGCATAAATATTTTAAGAATAAAAATGTCGTTTTTAATGATGTGGACGAAGATCTATTGAACAGCTTTCAAAACTATCTACTTAGCCAAGTCAGCCGGAATACTACCTACGCCTATATGACTGTTTTCAGGCAGCACTTTAATAAGTTGGTGGTTAAAGGGATTGTTACAATATCTCCGTTCGGCAACTTTAAAATTATTGAGGAAGAAGATTCTGAGAGAACAACACTAACGATTGAGGAAGTCAGGACTTTAGCCAATTATATACCAAAAAAAGGCAATCATCAAATTCGGCAGGCTTTTTTATTCTCCTGTTTTACAGGGCTACGCTATTCCGACGTAAAGAAGTTAAATTACGATGAAATCGATAACGATCAAATTACTTTTCGCCCGGCAAAAACTATCAAAAAAATTGTAATGGTGCCATTAATAGAAGACGCAAAATCTATAATTGAAAATATTATTAAGCATCCACGAAATAATAAAGTCTTTTGGGATTTACCTTCCAGCCAAGTGGTTAACGTTTATCTAAAATTTTGGGCCTTGGAAGCGGGCTTGAAAAAAAACCTCCATTTTCATGCTGCCAGGCACACATTTGCCACCATTGGACTAACCTTTGGTATGGATATCTATACGATGAAAGAATTACTCGGGCATAGTAAAATTGAGATGACTCAAATCTATGCCAAGATTGTCGATCAAAAGAAAAATATTGAAATGTCAAAATTTCCAAAATTGTAACATGAAAAAAATATTTATAGAAGTTGCATTAGTAGCACTTTTTAGTCTGTTATATCTTCTATTACCCGGTTTTAGGGCCGCAATAGTTACTGCTGCCTGCATTATGGCCATTTGGGTAATTCCTGTCCAACTAATTTTGTCCGTCAACTATCAAAACTGGGTCGATGAACTTTCAGGCCGTTATAGTAATTTGGATTATGATGCCCGATTAGAGCAAATCAGGAATACGTTTCACAATTTAAAAAGTGCCGAGACAAAAAAATTGAGATGGTTTTATATTCTTACACATCTATTTCATTACTTGCTATTTATAGCGATTTCGCTGATTATAGTGTTAATCTCATTTATTGTTATTTATTTAGGAATTAAGAAATCAGACCCTATACCTGAAGCGGAATATTTAATAGCTGCAATCCTCTTAACTTTAATTGGATATTATATTGTCACCTCAATGTTTTCATTAAAGGAAAGAAAAACGAGAGATGAAATATTTAATATTTTAATTAACAAGGACTGGTTAAAAAGGCTGTATACAACTAATAGTCAAGAGAGCGATGATTTGCATTTAAGTACCCGAATTCCTTCCTTTTATAACTTTTGGTTAGAAGGTAAAACAGTCGAAGAAAAGGAGGCGCGATTTAAAACCTTTATTAATGTAATGAATAATGCAAGTAAACATGGAACACTTTTTATTTTTAATGAGCAGGGAAAAATAGAAGTAATTCCAGTAGTGTACGCATCTGCTTTAAGTAAGTCTGTAGCTGGCTTCCTTAAATATTGTATTGAAGATCGCAAATTATTATCTGTTGCTGTCTTACATTATAATCATAGAGAATTATTAAGAGATATTTTTGTGCTTGATAAAATAAAAAATCTTGTGTTCCTGGAGGATCAAAGGCTTAAAAATACCCCGGACGAATACATAAATATATATAGAGCTACCCTTAAAGATTAAGCTTTTAATATACCTGAATAAAATAGCCATTTTCAATATAAAGTACGGTCGTACGTTACCTATCAATCGTTCGTATAGGTTTGTTTTCTTCTATTCTTTTGCTTCCGAACTAATTCGAGAAACAAATGAATATCAACGAAAACACCCGGTTAATAGATCTGAAAGTTTCAGACCTATTAACCATCTTAAAAGAATCTGCAACCCCATTAATCCCCAATTCATTAAATAATGAAGACGAAATTGGTGGTTATGAGATTGCAGAAAAAATTACTGGTTATGCACGACAAACATTATACCAGTTAAAGTCAGCAGGACAAATCCCTTATATCGCCTTACCTAATGGCGGTTTCCGCTTTTCTAAAAAGGCAATTATCAATTGGTTAATGTCGCATAAGAAATTAACCGATGCAGAACTAATTGATAAAGCGGAAGATTTTGTTTTCAAACGCAAAGTACGTAGGAGATAGTGGCTATGGAACACGAATTTTCCTACATCCGCATCGGCACGGCCTATTACAAGACCGTTCAGAAACCACTCGCCTCCGGTGACTGTATGGCTATGCTATTGCCGTGGTCGGTGGAGTGTATCAAGCAGGATCATGGCAAAAGCTATTTGTCGGACATCCCCAAGCATGATGGCTTTTGCTTTGTGCCTTCGCATCTGGACTATCGGCGGATCATCGGCAACTTTTATAACCGCTATTATCCTTTTGCGCATGAAGCCAAAGCAGGCAAGCCGGAAAAGACGCTGGCCTACCTTTCGCACATCTTTGGCGAACAACTGGAGCTGGGGCTGGATTACCTAAAGATATTGCTGGAAATGCCAATGCAGGTACTGCCCATCCTATGCCTGGTCAGTAGTGAACGGAACACGGGTAAAACCACTTTCCTGAATTTAATGAAAGCGGTATTTGGTGATAACATGACCATCAACACCAACGAAGACTTCCGTTCCAACTTTAACGCCGAATGGGCGCATAAGCTGATCATCGGCGTGGATGAAACTTTTTTGGAAAGAAAAGAAGATTCGGAGCGCCTAAAGAATTTGAGCACCGCCACCTTTTACAAAGCCGAAGCCAAGGGCTTCGACCGGCAGGAGATCGAGTTCTTTGGTAAGTTCATTCTATGCAGCAACAATGAGGAAAGCTTTGTACAGGTGGATGCGGGAGAAACCCGCTATTGGATACGGAAGATACCGGTATTGGTCAAAGACGAACCTACGTTATTAAAAGCATTGAAAGCGGAGATCCCTTTCCTGGTTGCATACCTGAAGGATCGTAAACTGTCTACGCACAAACAGACCCGGATGTGGTTTACAGCCAAACAGATCGCAACCGCTGCTTTGATCCGGGTGATCCAGCAGAACCGGAATAAGCTCGAAGTGGAAATGTCGGGGGCAATGTTAGCTATTGCTGATGAAAAAGAAATCACCGAACTCAAATTCTGTATAACCGATATGCAGCACTGGCTTAACCGTAAAGGATTCCGTACCCATGATTTCGGGAGTATCAAACGCATATTACAACAAAGCTGGAAGCTGCGGCCTGCGGGTAATTCCAATACCTATAACCAGTACCGGATTAGTAGCGACGGCAGCATTTATGAGTCGGTACAAAAGGGCAGGTATTACATGATGGAGCTGGATGCGATCTTAAAGCTTAACGAGGAATGATGAAATGATGACAGCTATTATAATTTATTAATAATCAAATAAATACAGTCATCAAAAGTTTCATCATTCTTTCATCAGCCTATTTTGCTGATGAAGGGAAAAAGACCCCTAAATATTTTGATGACCGTTTTAGTGACCGGCTGATGCCATGTATTTAATTGATAAATAAAGAGTTACAGCCAATATCTACAAAACAACAAAAATCTAACTAAAAACATGACCCACTATAACTGTACCACAGCACGCCAGCTTTCGATAGTCGAATACCTGGCGCAATGCGGCTTTACGCCGCAATATATAAAAGGAGATAACCACTGGTATTTTTCTCCCCTGCGGGAAGAGAACCATGCCTCCTTTAAAGTGAATAACAAATTAAACGCATGGTTTGATTTTGGTATTGGCGAGGGTGGTAACCTGGTTGATCTGGGGATCAAACTTTACAACTGTAGTGTTGCCGACTTTTTGGATCGACTGAACAATGGAAATTATACCCTTTCTTTTCATCAGCAAAAAACGCAACCGCAAACTGCTAATGTTGCCGAAAGCAAGATTACCATTGTTCAGGCCAGCGAATTAAGTAACCTGACACTGGTAAAATACCTCCATGAGCGGGAGATCGATTATTACAATGCCAAAGCCTATTGTAAAGAGGTGCTCTTTTCATTGAACGGCCAGCAACATTTGGCGATTGGCTTTGTCAATCGCTCCGGTGGTTATGAATTGCGGAGTGCGCAGCACAAATTATCCTCCTCACCAAAGGACCTGACTTTCATCGACCGGCGTTTCGACACGGTTCATGTCTTGGAGGGCTTTACCGATTTCTTGTCTTTGCTGACCATCAATCGGCGCGACATGCCCGGCAATTTTCTGGTGCTGAATTCGCTCAGTTTTACCGGCAGGAGCCTGGAGATTATCGTTCAGCATAAGGATATTAAACTATACCTCGACCACGATAAAGCGGCGGTAAAGGCGATGGAAATGATTAAGCAAGCAGCGCCAAATGCCGAGGATGCGAGCCGCTTTTACAGCGGCTATAAAGACCTCAATGCTTATTGGAAACATGAGGTTAAGCAAAGAAGAGGGTTGGAATTATGAAAGGCGTCAAATCAGCATCGGCTTCTTCTTTTTCGGTGAGCCAGCTATGTTTC
>DATCMY010000243.1:0-17561 GCA_036565505.1 Hanamia sp. | reverse complement strand
TCACTGATGTTTTGATCATTCAGAAATTCCGTTAAGGCAACATCATCACCTCTGTTCAGAACCTCTTCATATTGTTCCTGTACTGAAATTTCTTCTTCTGTCATTTTCAATAGTTTCTTTCAGATAATATTGCAAATTAATTTATTTTACATTTAATCAGCGGGATAATAACATGATAAAACCCTATTTATTTTTGAAAACAACTTTTATGAAAGGAAGAGGTGTATTCACTAAAGAGAAAATAAAGGCTGAAACTATTATTGAAGAGTCGCCTGTAATAGTTATGAGCGCTGAAGACAGAAAGCTTTTAGATAAAACCTTATTGCACGATTATATTTTTGAATGGGGAATCAATAAAGATAAATGCTGCATGGCATTGGGTTATGTACCAATGTACAATCATAGCTATAGCAGCAATTGTGAATATTTTATGGATTTTGAGGAAGCCACCATTCAAATAAAAACAGTAAGGGAAATAGGAGCAGGGGAGGAACTTACCATAAATTATAACGGCGATTGGAATAATGAAAAAAAAATCTGGTTTGAGGTAAAATGATTATTTGTTATATTTTTAAACCTATCTGCCGGCAGGTAAGTTGCTACCTTATTTTGTAAATGTATTTGACTATTTGTTATTTCTTATTTTAGAAAATAAAGTCCATAAGAGTGGTTAATTTTTTCTTATTTCTTATTTCTTTTTTCATTTTTAAAAAAAATCCTCAATACTTTTACTAAAAATTTAAAATATGGAATTGACAAATAGAAACTCGAATATTTCAAACATTACTTATACGCCTACCGGTGAGCAAACCCGAACCAGGTCTTTTTTGGCAAATGTATTTTTATTGATGTTTATAGCTCTTGGTGTTTCGGCATTAGTAGCATGGCAATTTTCGATCAATCAAACATTATTGAGTTATATGATTACTCCGACAGGGTTAACCGGTTTGGGTAAAATAACCATTTTTGCGCCTTTGGGTTTTGTATTACTTATGTCTTTCGGATATCAAAGGCTTTCGGCGTCGGCTCTTATGGGTTTATTCATGGCGTATGCAATTATTAATGGTATCAGTTTCAGTTTTATCTTAATGGCATTTACACCCGGTTCAGTTTTAGGTTGTTTCCTTTCTGCTTCCGCCATGTTTGGTGTAATGGCTTTTATGGGTTATACTACAAACCAGGATCTAACTAAGTTTGGCCGCATTTTAATGATGGGCGTTATCGGAGTCGTGATCGCTATGGTTATTAATTATTTCCTGCATAGCAGCCAGTTAGATTATATCATCAGCATAATTGGTGTAATGGTTTTTACCGCACTTACAGCCTACGATGTTCAAAAATTAAAAAGGATTGGTGAAGGTTTGGAATATGATGGCGTTTCTGCAGCAGATACCAAAAAGATGTCCATCTTAGGCGCTTTAAATCTTTACCTCGATTTCATTAATATCTTCCTGTTTTTGCTTCGCTTGTTTGGTGACAGAAGGTGATTAAAATAAAATTATTCTAAATAAAAAGGACGGCATCAAGCCGTCTTTTTTATTAAACCGCTTTTTTATTTTTACGCGAAAGCTGAATTGTTTTATTAGTAATAATAGGTCGAGCCCAAAATCCTATGCTGAGAATATATCCCATTGTAAGATATAAAAAAAGCATACCGGAACGAAGCCCGAAGTGATCGCCCAGCCAGCCAATGATTAAAGGGATTACTGCCCCACCGATGATACCGGTAACAAGTATCCCTGCAAATGATCCATGATGTTCTTTTATTGAATTTAATGCTAATGAAAAAATACCGGGGTACATTACGGAAGCAAAAAAACCAATCATTGGGAAAGCTATTAATGAAATTTTAGCTGACCCAAAAAGCGCCAGGCTTAAACTTACTAAAGCGAGCAATGTAAAAATGATTAATACTTTTCGCTGATCTAAAATTTTCAAAAGCAATAATCCAATAAAACCACCTGCTGTCATTAGTCCCCAGAAATAAGCTACCGCATTAGCCCCTGTTGTTTGTGGATCATAGCCATGATAGGTAGATAAGAATTGTGATATCCAATTGGCGATTCCCTGTTCGGTGCCTACATAACAAAATATGGCAATAAAAAACAAAATAACTACCGGTTTTTTAAATAACATGATATGTGTTTGCAATGCGCCTGCTACCTCATTTTCCTTTAGTTCGACCTTAGGAAATTTTGAAAATAAAATGATGATTATCATCAACAGGCATATAACTGTAAACAACCAGTAGAGCGATATCCAGGGAAGATTAGCAGGAACAAAAGAACTGAATACACTTAGAAAACTACCCTGTGCATTACTGCTTTTGTTAAGATGCAAAACAAAATAAGAATATACTAACGGACTGATAAAGGAAGCAAGTCCGAAAATTAATTGTGCCAGAACAGAATTAAATGAATAATGTTCTTCACCACCAGAAGTTCGTAACAACGGATTAATTACAACTTGTAACATGGCCATTCCGCTACCAATAAGAAAGAGAGAAATTACTGCTGTTAAATAATTTGGAACTAATGCTAATAAAAGTGCGCCAAAGAATGCTACGATAAATCCTATTATCATGATCCTCTTTTCTTTATATTTTTCAACCAGCATTCCTGTAGGAATAGACACAACTCCGTAGGCAATAAAAAAGGCGAATGGCAGCAAGGCGACCAGCGTAAGGCTGAGATGAAATCCTTTGATTATATCCGGGATTAAAGGCCCGATGATATTGGTAAGAAAAGAAATTACAAAGAAGGTAAGCATGATGAGGCTTACAATGTAATAATTACGTTTCATCTGTTATTATTATGGTTTTTATTAAGAGGTAATTCTTTAGTGGTTCCTTGCTTTTTAATAATTTCCTGAAATTATAATTTCAACTCTCCCCAGCCTTTCCGATATTCTCTTTTTACAAATTGATTGGCTGGTTCAAAATTGGTTATGCGCATATTAGCACCATCCCACTTATAAGTAATATAGCGGCCGGGAGTAGTTATTTCCTCCATGTCCCCATAAACAGGATCATGTTTTTTTACCTTTTCACGAAGATTAAAACTTCGTAACAATAAATTACCCATCAACACAGTTTCAGTAAGATGGCCGGCATAACCTACAAAAGGTGAATCTACTTCTGCATTTCCATAACCTGCGATGCATGCGTCAATCCACTGCCACCAATGCCCATCCATACCACCTTCTATTCGTGGATATTTTTTAGGAACATTGATATCTTTATTTAAAGAAAGAGGGAGCAAACGCGGATGACTGCCGCCCCATCCGCAGGAAACTTTTCCTTTGGTTCCAATAAATAAAGAGCCTCCCTCAAAATCATTTTCTTCAGGTATATCGGCCAGTGCTTCATTCTCATTTACATCAGGGTCCAGTTCATCAGGCCGATCGGGTATCATTCCGCCATCCATCCAATATAATTTTAATTCACGCCCATCTTTTAAAATAAATTTATAGCGAAGTTTACTTGATACAGGGATGCTTTCGGGATAATCACTTTCCTGAAATATACCAGAGTATATGGTGCTTGCGCTACAAGTGACTTCTGTAGGGTAACCCAGATCCAGCAATTTAAAGGATGGGCCGATAATATGACATGCCATATCACCTAATGCTCCCGTACCAAATCTCCACCAGCCACGCCAGTTGAACGGAACCAGGTTATCTATATAATCTGTTTTTTCTGCTGTACCCAGCCACAGATCCCATTTTAATTCTTTTGGTACGGGAGGGCGTTTATCTGGCCATGGAATTCCCTGTGGCCACACGGGACGGTTAGTCCAGTTATAAACGCTTGTAATATCACCAATTAATCCTGCTTCAAACCATTCTCGCATTGTTCTCATACCATCGCAGGAAGCTCCCTGGTCGCCCATTTGAGTAACTACTTTATATTTCTCAGCAGCCTGTGTGAGAATGCGGGCTTCGTAAATATCATGTGTCAATGGTTTTTGCAGGTAAAGATGTTTCTTCATCTGCATTGCACCCAGGCCAACAATTGCATGGTTATGATCTGGAATCGCTACAGAAACTGCATCGAAATTTTTACTCTCTTTTTCAAACATTTCCCGCCAGTCATAATAAAATTTTGCATTCGGAAATTCTTTCCGGCGTGGTGCTGCCATGCGGTCATCAACATCGCAAAGAAATGCAATAGCAGCATTTTTTTTAGGTGCGCTGGCATAATGTGCAATGTCATTTGCTCCTTCTCCGCCGCAACCTACAGCAGCTATATACAATTTATCGCTGGGAGCTACAAAGCCCTTTCCTCCCAATACATGCCGGGGCACAATGGAAAATGCTGCTGCAGTCAATGCGGTATTTTTTATAAATTCTCCACGACTTATCAGGTTCTTGTCGGGTGTTTTATTCTCTTCCATAATAATAATTTATTTTTTATATTAATGGTTTGATGCAATACAAGTCTTGAGAATAAGGGAGGGATTATTTTTTATAAGGTAACAAAATCTGGATTGGGAATTGTCAACATAGTTCATGTACTGCTTTTTCTAATAGCAAAACAATAATAACATCAATATAAATTTATAGCTTCCTGATCATAATATTTCGAAACCAAAGTTTGCCGTTTTCTGTGCCTTGGAAAGAAATATGGCCTTTTTTGAAAGTGCCGAAGCCGGGCCATTCATTAAACTTGCTGTTCTTAATCATATCACGCCAATGATTATTCCAAAGGTCAGTCTCTAGTATCTTATGCCCGTTCTGAAAAAATTCAAGGTGATGGTTAATTGATTTGATTTCGTATACATTCCACTTAGGCGCCTGGTTTACCCATTCCGTATCTGCCGGAACCAGATCATACAGATCACCTGCCCTGCACTTTAATATGCGGCCATCGTCATTACAGGCTAAATCTGCTATCTGCATTTCAGGGCCTGATTCATAAGTGTTTTTAAATTCAGGAGATTCATGTACGTAAAACATAATACCACTATTGGCGCAAGATTCCATTCTCCATTCTACTTTCAAATCAAAATTTTCAAATTCCTCATCAGTAACAAGATCTGCATAATCATTATAAACACTTTTAGGATTCTTATTCAGCATGATAGTACCATTCTGCACCTGCCATGCTTTTCCCGGTGTTTTTTCCAAATAAGAATGCCAGCCTTTTAAATCTTTCCCGTCAAACAGCAGTTGCCAGCCTTCTTCTTTTTCTTTTGGAGTAAGCGTATTTAGTTGTTGAGCAAACAATAAATGAGAAAAAAAAATTCCTGCAATAACCAGGATGCTTAGTTGGAAATTTTTTTTGAGCATTGATATATTTTTTGCTAAGGTAGCTACTTACCTTAAACGGTTAAAATAAATCAATTGAAATTCATAAAGATCAGGCTAATGTTTTTTAAGATTAAATTTCTATAAAAAAGACGGTTTGAAATACCGTCATTTTTATTCCAGTTCTCTTCTCTTATCTATACATTTCAAAAAAAAAGATGACAGCTTTGCTAAGGTTTATGAGTTTTCTGATAATCATTAGAATTTTAATAACAATATTATCCACTAATGGACTGAATCAGAAAAAATATTCCTATAGCGAGAAGGCTAATATAGATGTATTTAAAAAACCCTTCTCCACGCAGGCGATGGTTTACTGCTCTGCCAAGAAAAATCGTTGGCAACACTACTGGTATTGAAATCAAATAATAATGAGTAACGAGTGGCACCCAAAGTCCTGCCAGCCAAAATCCACACATTCCAATAATGCTTGCCGGTAAAAAATATCCTTGTAAGGTTGCCCGGAAATGCTGGGCTGACCAGCGGCGCATAGATCCATATATTGCCAGCGGTGGCCCATTCAGTCCATAAGCTCCCCCTAGGATTCCTGCACAAAATCCGCATCCCAGCATCCAATCCCATCTATCGGTTTTCAGTACTTTGGGCTTTCGCCCTATCAATGAGTATATTGAAAACGCAATAATGATTATAGCCAGGCCAGCTTTTACCATCCTCTCGTTAACGTATATCAAAAGCATAAGGCCCAATGGTATTCCAAAAAATGTAGAGAGGATTAACCATCCCGCACTCCGTACATGCACCTTTTTCCAGTCTTGCACAACAATAACACTTGCAACTGTAATTGATATCAGAACAGAAAGCGGTGCCGCTATCTCAAGAGGAATACGGAAGGCAAGTAATGGCACTGCGACCAATGATTCGCCAAATCCGAAAGCTGACCGGACTAAGGTAGCTAGGAAAACCACCATCAAAATGTATATAGTTAAAGTGTTTATCCCGAAATTTTTTAAAGATTTAATAAGATTTCCATTATGCGCTTTTTGATGAATCCTTTTAAAGCGACATACCATTCTATGTGCATTATACCCTAACGATTTTCAAATTCTTTCCTAATAATATTCAATGTATTTTTTGTTTAAAATTGCACATGACTTTAGGATTTTTTTTTGGTAAAATATTCTTTTTTTTTAAAAAAAAGCGGAACCTTTTGTAGTTCCGCTTTGTGCACAATCACGATTATGATTTTATTTTTTACTATCCGCAAATTCTTTCCTGATTATATTCAATGCGCCACCGGCTTTAAACCACTCAATCTGTTGTTCATTGTAAGTATGGTTTACCGGGAAAGAATCAGTAGTGCCATCTTTATGATGTAACACTACTTCTAATGGATTATCAACCGCAAAGCTGGTTAATCCCTTAATATCAATTACATCGTCTTCAAGTATTTTATTATAATCCTCTTTATTATTGAACGTAATAGCAAGCATACCCTGTTTCTTTAAATTGGTTTCATGTATGCGGGCAAAAGATTTTACCAATACCGCTATTACTCCCAAATGCCTTGGTTCCATGGCGGCATGTTCACGTGATGAACCTTCTCCATAATTTTCATCAGCAACAATTATAGAACCTACACCTGCAGCTTTATAAGCCCGTTGTGTTTCTGGCAGTGGGCCGTATTCCCCGGTTAATTGATTTTTTACCAGGTTGGTTTTTTCATTGAAAAAATTTAAAGCACCTATCAAAAGATTATTACTGATGTTATCAAGATGCCCCCTGTATTTTAACCAGGGGCCCGCCATAGAAATATGATCAGTAGTGCATTTTCCTTTTGCTTTAATTAATAATTTTAAGCCTGAAAGATCAGCGCCATTCCATGCAGGAAATGGTTCCAAAATTTGAAGACGATCAGAGGTAGGAGAAACAGCAACCTGGATATTACTTCCATCTTCTGCTGGTGCCTGGAAACCTGCATCTTCTACTGCAAAACCTTTTAACGGCATTTCAATCCCCTGCGGTTCTTCTAATTTTACTTTTTCGCCTTTATCATTGGTTAAATAATCAGTAACCGGATTAAAAGTAAGTGAACCTGCAATCGCTAATGCGGTGGTTATTTCCGGAGAAGCCACAAACGCATGTGTATTTGGATTACCATCATTTCTTTTTGCAAAATTCCTGTTGTAAGAAGTAAGAATGGAATTTTTACGATTTGGATCTTTGGAATGTCTCGCCCATTGTCCAATGCAAGGTCCGCAAGCATTCGCTAAAACTACTCCTCCCATTTTCTCGAAAATATCCAGGTATCCATCTCTTGCTACCGTATATCTTACCTGCTCTGATCCCGGAGTAATGATAAATTCGGATTTAGTTTTTATTCCCTGATCCGATGCTTGCCTGGCAATAGAAGCGGCCCTGCTAATATCTTCATAAGAAGAATTGGTACAGGAGCCTATCAAGCCAACTTCCAGTTCTTCGGGCCAATTATTGGTTCTTACTGCTTCTGCAAATTTTGAAATTGGCCATGCTAAATCCGGTGTAAACGGACCATTAACATGTGGTTCCAGTTCAGATAAATTGATTTCAATTACCTGGTCAAAGTATTTTTCAGGATGATCATATACTTCTTTATCACCTGTAAGATTTTCCTGTACTTTATCTGCTTCTGCAGCTACTTCTGCTCTGCCTGTCCCTTTCAGGTATTCAGCCATTTTAATATCATATCCAAATATGGAGGTAGTGGCGCCAATTTCTGCGCCCATATTACAGATGGTTCCTTTTCCTGTGCAGGATAATGAAGTAGCTCCTTCGCCAAAGTATTCAAGAATGGCGCCTGTACCACCCTTTACTGTCAGTATGCCGGCTACTTTTAGAATAATATCTTTTGCTGATGTCCAGCCGCTCAATTTACCTGTTAATTTTACTCCTATCAATTTTGGAAATTTTAATTCCCATGGCAATCCTGCCATTACATCGCAGGCGTCTGCTCCACCTACACCAATTGCTATAGTTCCTAATCCACCTGCATTTACTGTATGTGAATCTGTACCTATCATCATTCCACCGGGGAATGCATAATTTTCCAAAACAACCTGGTGAATAATTCCTGCGCCGGGTTTCCAAAATCCAATTCCATATTTATTGGAAACAGATGCAAGGAAATCATACACTTCTTTATTTTGGCTTTTGGCTCTTGAAAGATCTGCAACTGCTCCCACTTCTGCCTGTATCAAATGGTCGCAATGTACCGTAGATGGCACAGAAACCTTTGTCCTGCCCGATTGCATAAACTGTAGTAAGGCCATTTGTGCCGTCGCATCCTGCATAGCAACTCTGTCTGGCGCAAAATCTACGTACGATTTTCCTCTTTCAAATGCAGCATCTGCATTTCCCTGCCAAAGGTGGGCATACAATATTTTTTCTGTAAGAGTAAGGGGATGATTAACAACTTTACGGGTGGCTTCTACTTTTTGGGAATACCCTTCATAAAATCTTTTAATCATTTCAAGATCAAAAACCATTGCTTATATATTTAATTTTAATTTATAAAAATATTAAACTGTCAACAAAAGAACTTTTTTGAGGAATGTGATGGGATGCAAAATTACTTAAAATTGATTGATCTTTTTTTGAAATATCAGGATTTTTTAGGGTAAAAAAATAAATACCTAATGGGTTTATTTCTTACTTTACTTTTTACTGTTTGCCAGGGTGGGCTTATTAAACTGGTAAAATATATTTGAATAGAATCATAAAAATTATATTCTATTATCATTTCTTACAATTATTTTTTAGATTTGTTCTATGTATAAAATAAAACACTTTATAGAATGGCAGGTGTTTGGTGTGTGCACAGCTATTGGTGAAAGAGTGGGAATTGCCACATCTGTAATCAGGCGATATTTTATTTATATCACATTTCTTACGTTCGGTTCACCCATCATATTTTATCTCTTCCTGGCTTTTTGGATGAACATCAAAAATTACATTAAGAATTCACGCCGCAATCCTGTGCGTTATTTGTAATTTTTTTTGATTAATTATCATTGTAATCCATTTTATTCTCTTTCAATCGAAAGATTTAATAATTTACCTTTTTCCCAGGCTCTTAATTCCCGCTTATAATTTTTTCTGTTCTGTTTGGTTAGGTGTGGATCATCTAAAGAAAGTAGGTTGGGACTTCCGCCATTTACCCAGGCTGTATACCAAAAGCATGCAACATCATAAATAGATAACCTCAATTGTTGCTCTACCATTCCGCCCAAAGCTTTATTAAATTGCTTGGCATATTCATCAGAAAATACGGGAGAATTATAAAACATTACAGTTTTGCCGGCACTGTCTTTTTTATACCTATTATCATCTGTAAAATTATTTCTCACTTTTTTTTCAATGGCCAAAAGAGTATCTACCAACGAATGCGATTGAGCTATTATTTTCCAGGTTTCATCAGGGATATCCGTAATGTATTTTGCAGGCTCTGTTTTAAAATTGTAAGCATCGCCAAACATTTGAGGTAGTGTTGATTCCCACAAAGCATGCACTCCTTTTTGATTGGTCAATTGCCCATCATGATTGGATGAAGTATGCAAAGGCATATGAGCATCTGCTACATAATGTGATAGTTCGGCGGAGAGAAAAAGTATCTCCGATTTATTTCTTTTTTTAAATGCCTGTGTAAGCTTTTCGGTAATATTCTGGATGTACCAGGGTAAGTAACCTGTCCTGTTTAAAAAAGAACTGTCGTATTTTTTATAAACTTCTTTGGTTGTTTTTGGGAAAGAACTTAGAGGAAGATTTCCGAAATCTTCAATATCAATATAATGCCTTGGCCCCTCATTTCTGTCATTAAGAAGCCCTCTTCTTAAATCCGGTACGACAGCGCTTTCGGTAATGAAATCAATATGATTATAATAGAACTCCTGCATACCTTTCGGCAATGCAAAAACAGCGGCGCGGCTTATATGTTTGTGCCCCCAGGACCCCCAGGCGAAAACCAAACTTATACTACCTGTTATTAATAGAATAACAAATGATATACTCAAAAACTTTTTTTTCATTTTGAATTATTTAAAAACCAGGAATTGTTTACAATCGAATGATTTATTGGCTAAATATAAGATTGATTATTGTTATGAATAGTTTCAGGATTGAAAAACAGCTAACTATTGGAAATAATAATTAATATTACCGGTTTTGAATTTCAATTAAAAGTAAGAGGATTATTAATGCTGCTTTATTGTTATTTTTTTTTGCCTGAATTTTTTCCTTCCACTTTCCTTACTGTATCTTTTTTGGGTTCAGCAAACAAATTTACAGGCCCGATAACTTTTTTCTCTTCTTTTGGCTTTGATGCATTTTTGGAATTACCCTGGCCAAAATCAGATTCAACCGGAATATTTGTTGGTGCGCCATAATCGCCGGCATCTCCGTTCCCCTGGTCTCCGGAACTATCAACCCCTTCACCCTTTTGAGCAATTGCCGCGAAATTCTGGTCAGCATAAATAGGATCATTATTTAGTTCGGCGGGTTTTTCGAATGTTGCTTTAGGGTCAATTCCTAATTTTTTATCGGCATAAACTTTTTGCATAAAATAGGCCCATTCCGGCATAGCCATATCATTACCACCGTTTGTCCAACCATTTCTTATATGTAAAAAAGGATCATCGCAACCAACCCATGCCCCCGCGAGTATTTGTGGAGTATAACCAATAAACCAGCCATCCGTATTGTCATTGGTTGTACCTGTTTTGCCACCCATAGGGCTTTCAATGCCAAACTTCCAACGCATGGATCCTCCTGTGCCAAAATCAAGAACTCCCTGCATCATTCTATACATTGTATAAGCATCTACCTCACTTATTATTTGTTTAGATTCAGGCTGAAATGTTTGTAACACATTTCCATGCCTGTCTTCAATTCTGCTTAAATAAATGGGTTCGGTGTTAAATCCACGGTTTGGAAACATGGTATAAGCTCTCAACATTTCTATTAGTTGAATATCTGCCGATCCTAACGCAATGGAAGGTACTATCGGGATATTGCTTTTTATTCCACACAAATGCGCAAACTCAGCCGTTTTTTTTGGGCCAATCCGGCTCATTAAATCGAATGCGGCCACATTGATTGATTTGGCAAGGCAATAGGCCATAGTGCCACCGGGGCCGCTTATCGTTTTATTGGCAAGGGTTATTGATTTTCCCCCAATATAACTGTCAGGAGTGAGTCCGGCATCTGTAATCGCTAAAGTATAAAGAAGGGGTTTAAAGGTAGAGCCAACCTGCCTGTTAGTAGTTACATGATCATACTTAAACCATTTGAAATCAATACCGCCAACCCATGCTTTTATTTCACCGGTTATGGGATCCATAGCACAAAATCCGGTTTGCATCATTTGTTTAAAATATTTTATGGAATCCATCGGAGTCATCACCGTATCGGTTTCATGCTTATGATTCCACGCAAAAATTTTCATACTCACCGGCTTCTGAAATGATTGTTTTATTACTTCATCTGTAGCACCTTCTTCTTTCATGTCTTTCCATCTTTCACTTTCTTTCATTGCCCGGTTTAAAATATCTTCATGCCCTTTCCACACATTTTTACTTAATTGCTGGTTAAAAGTTTTTTGCATGTTAGCCATGTGTTTCTCCATTGCTTCTTCTGCAAACTGTTGCATTTTAGGATCGATGGTAGTATATATTTTTAAACCGTCACGGTATAGATCATAATTATTTCCGGTCTTTGGATCCTTATGAGTTTTACACCATTCATCTAATTTTTTTGCAAGCACAGTACGTAAGTATGGGGCAATTCCCAAATTTTCATCTATCTTTTTATACTTTATTCCCAGGGATTTTTTCTTGTACATTGTAGCTGCTGAAGCTGTTATTACATCATTACGTACCATCTGATCGATTACTGTATTACGGCGCGCAATGGCTGCATCCGGATGTCTTAAAGGATCGTATTGTCCGGGTCCTTTCAACATACCTACCAATAAAGCAGATTCATCAATAGTAAGTTGCGATGGTTCTTTTTGGAAATAAACACGCGCAGCATTCCTAATGCCATAGACATTTAACCAGGAAACACGATTAAGGTAAAGAGCGATAATTTCCTGTTTGGTGAAATTCTTTTCAAGTTTGAGAGCAACAATCCATTCTTTGATTTTATCTATACCTCTTTTTACCATATTACCGCGGCCCTGGCCTAAAATATTTTTAGCCAATTGTTGAGTGATGGTACTTCCTCCTCCATCTCTGCCAAGTCCATAAACAGCGCGTGCTATACTTCTTGCATCTATGCCCGAATGATCGTAAAAGCGTTCGTCTTCTGTAGAGATCAGGGCATTAATAACGCCAGGCGAAATATTTTTATAATCAACCGATACACGGTTTTCAGTATAAATTTTACCCATTAATGTAGTGCCGTCATTCGCATAAATTTCGGATGCGAGGTTAGCTTGTGGATTTTCCAATTCCTGTAATGAGGGTAATTTGCCAAATAATCCAAAATAGGCGGAAGCAAGTACGAGTGTAAAAAGAGCAAATCCGGATCCTACGATAGCCCATAGAATTTTTACACTTGGTTTTATGCTTTTTCCCTGTTTATTATTGCGCGAATTTTTATTTTGATTTTGCATTTTTGTTTTCTTTAAAAACAGAAAATTAAAAGTAACGAGGCAGATTTTATTTACTGCTAAAAATTATTTAAAATTTTCCCGGATATTTTTTGTTCAGTAGATCAATATAGCTCTGTAAATTTTTATTTTCTTTTAAAAGTTCAAGATTAGTATCCGACATAATATAAAATGAATATTTGCCTGCCGGTAACCAGGATATTTCTGCCGGGGCATCCCGTTTTATTTTATCCCTGTATTTGATAGCCGCGTCTGCATTGATGAATTGAGAAATTATTAATAAAGTACGGTCTTTATCCAAAGTGTCTTTTGTAATTTTGAGATTTAGTGAATAAAAATTTTCACTATTGTATCTTGTAAAAGCGTTTCTAGCTTCACTGCTATAAACCGGGTCCACTTTATTAAGTACCATTATTACATTCTGTGGTACATTAGGATCAAATGTAAAAGTAGCATTGCTTACAGGTGGAGGCAATTGTTTCTCAGGATTAATGGTAACCGTTTTTTCAGGAGTTACCGTTTCAATTTTTTTCTGCTCAATATTTTTTGCAGCAGGAGTAATGGTTTTACTGATTTTGGTATCATCAAAAACTACTATCTGCGAATCTTCTTTCGCTCTTTCTACGTGCAGGTTAGTTAAATAATTTTCAATACTATCCCTTTTGCTTAATACATTGATCATGATTGCTGCTTTCTCTTTCAAAGGAGAATAAGGATATTTTGAAATGATCTGATTTAAAATATTAGTTGCAACACTATCCTGCCTTTCACGTATGTAATAAACTGATTCGATATATAATAACTGAGGGCTCCAGTAGCTATTTCCGTATAAACTGTCTGCCAATTGTTTTTGTTTATTTGCTTCCTCAAAATTTCCTTCAATAAATAAATTATAAATTTTATCATACCGCATAGCGGCTGCGGTATCTTGTTTGGAAGGATTGAACATTTCCGGATGCAAAACATATTCTGCGAATTTGCTTTTACCAAAATTATTTAATAATAAATTTTTATAAAAATTGGCTTGTGCCAGGTTGCCCAATTTATTATAACAATAAGATAGGTTCATGTATAGTTCACCGTTATACAAACTATCAGGAAAACGTTTTAATGAACGAAGGTAAGTTTCAATGGCTGCCTGATAATCTTCCAAAAGATTCTGATAATTTTTTCCAAGCTGTAATAATGAAATGGCTATTTTGGAATTGGAAGTATCGATCATTGGTTTTGTAAGAGGCACATTGGCAAGAAGCCCTGTTACAGAAATATCATCCTGGTAATTTACCGGCATAAGCGCACCAGCATCTTTCGATTTATTTACAGGTGAAAGTGGGTCATTATCCTGTGTTGATAATTCCGGATTTTGTAACTGACCACCTGTGTTAGCAGCTAAATTTTGATTGGAAGCAGAAGCCCGCCGCCAGTTATCTACATTTTGTCTTTTGCCCCAAATTCTTTTAAATTCAGTATACCCTTTCGATTTTACCGTATTATTATAAAAGTACCAATCGCCTTTTGTTTCATTATTAGAAAAAATATCAAGAGATTGATTTTTAGCGCCGAAGTAGGCTGAAGCAGGATTGGTATAGTCAATATCTTCGTCTTTTATACCACGTTCTTTTTTTAATTTTTTGGATAATTTTTTTAAGAATGCATCCCTGTCTGCCGGTGATAAAGCAGCGATAGTTTGCAAGCTGTCTTCCCGTTCAATAATGTTGATATACTTCACCACCTCTTTTAGCGCATCTCTTCTTTCCTGTATTTTTGTAATATCACCCAGGGTGCTATCGCTTAGCTGAAGGCTGTCGTAAAAAGCATAAGCTTCTTTATAATTTTTTTGTTGGTAACTAATTTCAGCTATAGTCAGAAACGATTTATTTTTAATAGAAAGATTGGCCTCATTGTAAGAAATACTTCTTTTGAAAAATGAAATGGCGGCGGCAGTATCAGGAATTTTCAGGGCAAGTTGAGCGGCAGAATAAAAAACAATATCGCGGTAATCTTCAAATTTATCTTTTTTTGCCATGTGCAAAAGCCTGTTGATGCTTTTTTCAATTTCAGCGGGATCTGTGCTTTTAAGCATTTTTGCTTTATTGAGATTGGCATAAATATCCATTAAAGGGTCAGTGGTATTTTTGATAGCTTTACTGTAATAATCAGAGGCCGTATCCTGCTGGTGGTTCATTTCATAAATTTGCGCTATCAGGTATTCTCTTCTTGCTTTGTCTTCTATATCTATAGCTTCAGGAAGCGCATTCACCATGTGCACTATTGCACTATCATACATTTGTTGTTTAAAAAACCAATAACCCTGCATATCTTCAAGAGAAGTGCTTAGCCTTTCCGGAAAAAGCGGATCATTCAAAAGTGTATTGATCAATCCGGCGGCATCAGAAAATTCGCCCATTTCTATTAATGTTCGTATCTGCCAAATCAATGCATCGTTGCGGCTGGGTGGGCGGCTGAATGCTTTATTAATAATATTCCTGTTTTCTTTGCTGGAGATACTTAAAGCGTGGTTTGAGGCATTCTCATTGGAACCCACAATCAACTGATCATCTTCTGATTTCTTTTTTCTTGGAAAAAGATTGTAGTTGATAAACTGGAAAGTCATGGAAGCCGAATCAAAATCCTTGCGCAGGTAATAGGCTTTGCCAATCAAAAGGTAAAGATTATCTACCCAGTCGCTACGAAGATCGTGGAGTAAAATACCTGCGGTTGCTTTTAAAATTACTGAATCGAGTTCATTACTTTGCGCAGCGGTGTTGGTAAGCGAATAACTATAGTAAGGCAATAGAGAAGAATAATCATCTTTATTGGCCATCCGGGCTCTTTCTATTACCGAGTTGATTTTATTATTGGCATTAAAAAAATAATTATAATGACTTACCGTATTTTGAATAAACCTGCGAGGTAGCGTAAATTTCTTTTCGCCTGTTTTTTCTGACTTAAGAGTTTTATTTTTAAATTTTTCGGGCTTGTCTTTTTGTAAATCAAAAGTAATTTTGCCTAATTGTGCATGAACCTCCGGTAGCAGAAAGCAATAAAATAATAATAGAGACAGAAACTTTACGAGCCGTCGGTTCATGAATATCAAATTTTTATAGAAGCAAGTATATGCAAAAAAAGTTCTTTTCAATAGTAAGAACTTTTTTTTCGCAAAATTATTTTAAAAATACGGTTATTTTGAGCTAATATGTTAATAAATGCGGAGGGTGCATTATTTTTAACAACCTAAAATGATATTATGTCTTTGCCCGGTGGCACTTCATCTTTAAAGCGTTTGAGAAACCATTACCGGTTGGTAGTAATGAATGAAGATACCTTTGAAGAAGTAGTGGCTTTTAAGCTTACCAGGTGGAGTGTGTATGTGGCTTTGAGCGTTTTTTTTGTATTGTTGGTAGGGCTTACCATCGCCTTGATCGCTTTTACTCCATTAAAATTATATATTCCGGGATATGGGGTAGCAGATAAGTCTAAAGAATTTGAAACTTTGAAATTAAAAGCAGATTCTATTGAGCACATGCTTATTCTTAAACAGGAATACATAAATGATATTGAGAATGTATTAAAAGGAAATAGGGTAGCCCCGGATACGGCTACATTAAAAGTGACCAATGTCGAAAATAATCCGGTTCCAAAAAGAAGAAAGAAAAGAAGGCGATAAATAAATTAAATAATTATTTTGATTGATAGAAATGAAAGTAATAAACAATTGATGAGGTATGCCGGCCTCGCCATGCAATTTTTGGTGAGTATTGGGTTAGGAATTTTTATCGGGTTAAAAGTTGATGAATGGTTACATTTTTCTTTTCCTTTGCTGGTGTGGCTTTTGCCATTGCTGATCATTATTGGTATTATTGTAAAAATTATTAAAGACACCTCTAAAAAATGAAGAATCCTTTTATTAAAAAATTTATTCCTGTTATTGCGCTTTTTGTTTTCATTAATGTGCTTATTTTAATTTTTAAAACTTTTTTAATACAAAATGGTTTTGGAATCAATTTTCTGCTGGGGGCAAATGTGGTTTTATTCCTGTTGAGTTTTTTTGGTTTTTTTATCCAGACAAAAGGAGTGCATTCATCAAACCTTAATGCTTTTATTCGTGGAGTATATTCATCTATTTTGATGAAGATGTTTGTGATAATGGCTGCTATACTCATTTATATATTGGTGAAAGGTGGTGAAGTCAACAAACCTTCGGTACTTACATCAATGGCTTTTTATTTAATATACACTTCAATAGAAGTTATACAATTAATGAAAATCGCTCGCAGAAATCCCAATGCTTAAAAAAGAATCTCCATTACATCAATTAAATCCATATTTGCCGGAAGGGTCTTTTGATGGCGTGGTTGCCTATATTATCGAGCATAAAGTGCATCTTACTATTACCCGCGAAAGGCAAACGATACTTGGCAACTACCGCCACAGGCATTTAGATAAAAATCACCGGATAACTGTGAATGGTAATCTTAATAAATATTCTTTTTTAATCACTTTGCTGCACGAGCTTGGCCATTTATTGGCTTATGAAAAGTATGGTAATAAAATTCCGGCGCATGGAGCTCAATGGAAAAATGAATATGGAAGGATACTTGCGGGCTTTGTTTCTAAAAAAATTTTTCCGGAAGATATTGAAGCAGAACTG
>DATCMY010000242.1:0-14832 GCA_036565505.1 Hanamia sp. | reverse complement strand
TTAGAAAGGATAAAGACCTTGGTTCTGAAGGAACGTCCTTCAGATCATGGATATGAAAATAATAAGTGGACCGGTCCGCTCCTGGCTGAATGGATTGAAAACAATTTCGGGATCAAGTATCAGAGGGCACAGATATATAATTTGCTAAGGAAACTCGGAATTGAATTTCATAAAAAACAGGGGCTTATTTAGAATTAGATTTAGATTTGTGTATCTATTTATGATACTTTTCACCAAAAGTGACGAAGAACCGGTTATGATTGGATTATTTTTATCGGAAAGGAAGGTTAGTTAATTGACAATTGTACTCCGTACTATGAACTCATTTTTCATCCATCTCTACTACCCCGGCTTTATTTTCAGGAATATCTGCGTCAATGACCTATGCCTTTTTCTATCGGCATGATACCATCTAAGATTTCAACGTAGTCCTTTGGACTACTTATTAAATCAAGATGGTATTATTTATAATTCGTTTGAGCCGATCATGAAAACAATCGTTAAATCAAATATCCAGTTGAAAAGGGAATAGGGCGGGTAGTTTACATTCCATTTAGTTATCTTGTTTAAATTGAAACTGTAAGAAAACAGAATGTTTTTAATTCATTTTTACCAGCTATGTTTATGCATGGAAAAGAGAAGTAAAGAAAAATTATTTGATTAAGCTGGCTGCTGAATTTTCTTTACAAGGCTAAGCGCTAAATCCAATTGTTCCTTTTGGCTAAGATTGGTATTATCAAGTTCAATGGCATCAGCCGCTTTGCGCAATGGGTTTACCTCCCGGTTAGAATCAATATAATCGCGCATGGCAATGTTGGATTTTATTTCATCCAAAGAAATATTGGGATTCTTATCAAACATTTCTTTGTATCTTCTTTCCACTCTTACAGCCTCATCAGCTATCATAAATATTTTTACTTCTGCACCAGGAAAAACAGTGGTTCCAATATCACGGCCATCCATTACGATGCCTTTCTTAACCCCTAATTTTTGTTGTGCTGCTACCGCAAATTTTCTTACCTCTTTTAAAGCAGCCACTTCACTCACTTTTTCCGCAATCACTATATCGCGGATAATGTATTCCACATTTTCATCGTTCAAATAAATTTCAGACCGGTCTGTAATTTCATTTACAATAAATTCAATAGAAATATTTTTCAATGCATCTTTTACTTCTTTTTCATTTTGCCAGTTTACATTATTTCTTAAAAAATAAAGCGTAATCGCACGGTACATGGCGCCACTGTCAATATAGACATAGCCTAACTTCCTGGCAAGTTGTTGCGCCAATGTGCTCTTACCGCATGATGAATATCCATCTATTGTTATAATTATTTTTGGAAGCATGAATACAAAAGTCCTACAAAAAAAAGAAAGAACAAAAAATGGGTATAAAATCAGCTTTTAAGTATTTGCTTTAATCTTCTTTAATGGCCGGCCTTGTCGCACAGTGAGATTGTGCCATTTTAATAAAACAGGATAAAATCCAATTTAAATTGTACTCAAATATTCTACTACCGTTACCGAAGGAAAAAAGAAATAAGCGCCACCTTTTACAGTTACAAAACTTTTTAAACCTGTAATATATTTATTATTAGTTTCCTGCGGAATGGTAAATTGTTGAGTAATACCCGGTTCCGGATTTTCCCTTACACCTATAAAAGGATCGGGGTCAGAATATAGTTGTTTGAACTTTGGATAATTGGCCCAGGTGTATTGAATAAATTCAAACTGTCGTGAAATATCCGCATTAAAGCATCCAAACAAAATACCTACTTCTTCATTCGGCGTATGATGAGTAGCTGAGCCGGTATAGGCTTCACCATAAGACCGTACCCTTCTTATAATGCGATGTTTCCTGGTTAGCTTCAAAGATTCAGCAGGGCCTGTTTCTTCAAAATTATCTCTTGGATTGGTGCGGCGAATGTGTGAGCCAAAAGGGCATTTCATGCCCAGTTTATCGGTATCTATATAATTAAAATCATTGTCATCGTTCATGATACCCGGATCCTTATCAGGGAATTTTACCAATGGCGCACCACCGGGCCACCGCCCCATCATCTTTGCTGCCAGTTTGGTGCTTTCTTCAGCATTCAAAGTACCATCTTCATTCCTGGATTTTTCATTTAAAAAATTCCAGAAACCATCCACATCTTCTTTGAGTTGGCGCAGTACAAAATAAGTTCCGTTGCGGCCAAGGTCCTTATTTCCTGTTCCTGCCGGATCATCAGCCAGCATATTTATATTCCCCTGCTTTTCTTTAAGCATTGGTGAATCGGGATATACATCATATTCATTTTTATATCCCAATACAAATTCTCCCGGTTCTATATTATCATTTTGAATACCGGTAATGCCGCTTCCAATTATAGCCGGTTGAGATATGCCATCTTTAAACCCAAAAGGCTCCCTGTCATCAGGAAAAGTTGCTCCATCCAAAAGAAATACTTCTTTCAATCCATACTGCTCCAATTGTTCACGCATGTGTATAGTTTGAGCATTTATTTTTTCTTCGCTTTTTTCAAAAACCATCATTATCAAATGCACGGATTCATTATTAGGACCACCCCAATTCCAGTTTTGCGGATCGCTGCTATCATGGTCTCCCAGCAGTCTTTGGCGATGCGGAGTTACCATACCTTCCCTGAATTCGCGTATGAAAGTCCGGATATTATTTTGTGCTAAACCTAATGCTTTTAGCCCTGCACTGGTAAATCCAATATTCATGCAGGAATCCTTTATTACGCTCGTAACGGTAGTAATTATTTGGGATTTCTCTTTAATAAAAGCCTTTGCTTTATTTACATCTGTTACCTGCAAAAGAAAATATTTTGAAAAGGCCATCTCTTTATATTCTTTTACCAGGAAGCCCTGAATTTGGGAAAGTTCCAGTTGTTGCATTGGTCTTTTTTTTTAAAATCTTTTTAAGAATAATTGTGCTTGTTTTTCAGAAAGGTTTTGGCGGAATTCATTTCTTATTAAAGTATTGTTGACAATATTTTTTATGGAAAGATGATGATACGCGCTGTACCAAACCTGTGTAAGAATTTGCGTACCGCGGCTCCAGGCCAGGAAATGTTCTTCATCATAAGCGCCACCGGTAAATAAAAATTTTGTTTTAGGAAAATTGACTGTGTTGCTGAAGATACCCGTTAATCCCCAGCCTGATTTATCAATAAAATCGCCGAGGTATTGTTGCCAGCTTCCATCAAAATTGCTGAAGAACATCATGTGTTTGTTATCGTCTATTAATACCCATCGGGCAAAATGTATGGTAGGAATGCCCATCAGTTTTCCTTTTACAAAAAAATTCCTGATCAATGTTCTGGCGAATAACATCAATGCCTGCACGGTGATCAGTCTTACTTTGCCGGGCTTCATTACCAATACCTGTGTAAATTGATTTTGATTAAACAGATCTTCATATGCCTCAAGCCGTCTTACCAGGTCATCATTTAACTGGCTCCGTTTTACTTCACAGTTTTTATCTTTTCGCTCATAAAAAAAATGCAATACTAAAATCCAGATAATGATTACAGGCAAGAGAATTAAAATAATCAAACTCATTAAAATCATTCCCGGCCAGTTGGTTTTGGATGTATCGGCTTGTTTTTTTGACCAGGCAAATTCCGGGTTGGCATCTACTTCCTGCTGAATGGCTTTTTGTATTTTCACCGCAGATTGACCATCCCATTTATTTTTGTTTATAAAATTCCATATAAAATTCTTTAACTGATCTTCCTGTTGTATTTGTTGTAAACTTCGTCCCGGGGCACCCACATAAAAAGCAGTAGTATCTACCATCCACTTCATCAGGTAATTTTTTCTACTCTCAATATTTCTTTCACCGGGTTCGGGATATCCTTCACAACATTCATACAACTGATCAAAATATTCAGGAAAAACCGTTACCAGCCCAATAACATGTTCTTCTATGCCACCATCAAAATTTGAGGAAAATACCAATCTTTCATGCAAAGGAATTGCAGTTTTATCTCTAAAAGAATCTTCCCGGAGTATAAACCAGCGTGCATAATGCAGCGTGCCAAGTTGGTTGAACCTTTCATTCAATCCAGCATTAAGGCCTACCTTAAATTTTTCCAAAATTTCATTCAATTTCACAAAGCAATCTTCTCTTACCGGTGTAAGTAATGTTAGTGGGTTTTGGTTGATCATTTTAAAATGTGTTAATGATAATCATCCGATACTACTGGTTCCAATATTAAACCAAGATACTTATAAAAATAAACATTTTGAAAACGCTCCTAAAAATATAGAGAGAAATATTTATAAAGTTTGTTTAACTTCAAAAACCAAAATCCCTTGAATAACCAATCCCGAACCCCGAGGAACAAATTACGCTATTATGAAAATTCCTGAAATTTTAAAGTAATTATATCCAAACCATCTAATAATAATAATGATAAAAAATATAGATCATGCCAATGTTATTCATTATGGTTTTGAATCATTAATAATTAAGAAAGTAGCCAATGGGCTGAGCAAGCCCTCCTGCCTTAAAGTTTTGAAGGAAGAGTTTCCTTCAAAGGAAATGATAGCCCAGATAGATAACGAATTTGAGATATGCTCAAAAGCCAAATGCAGCAGCGTAAGAAAAGCCTTTAAGAGGGAAAAAATAGAAGGCCATGAAGCAATCGTTTTGGAATACATCGAAGGGAAAGACCTGAATAAACTTCTGGCTTCTGAAAAATTGAATATGGTTCAGCAGTTTCACCTGGCAACCGATATTACGAATGCCCTCACCGGTTTACACAAAGAAAATATTTTCCACAGGCGCATTCATCCTTCTAATATTATTATTGAACAGGCAACCAATAAAGTCTTTTTTATTGATTTCGGTTTGGCAACAGAAGGAAATGTTTTTGAAGAGGAATTCACTTCTTTCCAGGAAAAGGAAGTTGAAGCATTGAAATATATAGCGCCCGAGCAAACGGGGCGCATCAATCATGCTATTGACAACCGCGCAGATTTATATTCTTTGGGCATCATTCTTTACAGGCTTTTTACAGGGCAATTGCCTTTTGAAAGTGAAGCAAGATCAGAATTAATGTACGCGAATATTGCAAAAACTCCGGCTGCACCGCGCCAGGTTAATATTGCATTGCCCGAGGTTGTTTCAGATATTGTTATGAAACTGTTGTCAAAAAACGCAGAGGACCGATATCAATCCGCTTTTGGTTTAAAATGCGATTTGGAAAAATGCCTGGAGCAACTTTCCATTAATGGAGAAATTGAAAACTTTGAAATTGCGAAATCCGATTTTTCTGGAAAACTATATTTCTCTAATAAATTATACGGCAGGGAAAAAGAAATCAATTTATTGAATCAAATTTTTGAAAGTTGTGCTAACGGGCAAAAGAATTCACTCCTCGTTTCCGGTTATTCCGGAAGTGGAAAATCAGCGCTTGTGGAAGCGCTTAAAAATCCTGTATCGCAAAAGAAAGGAATTTTTATAAAAGGAAAATTTGACCAGATAAGTTCGGACACCCCCTACTCTACTTTTGTTCAGGCCTTCAACGAATTGGTTCAATTGATTCTTGCAGGCGATAAGGCTTACCAGGCAAAATGGAAAAAAAGAATCATTGAAGCCATTGGAAATTCAGGGAAAATATTAACCCAATTTATGCCGGGCATAGAAACCCTTATTGGTAAGCAACCTGACATGCCTGAACTAAAGGGTATAGAAGCTCAAAACAGGTTTAATTACGAGTTTGTCAGGTTTATTAATACTATTTCTGACAAAGATTCCCCATTAGTAATTTTTGTGGATGACCTCCAATGGGCAGATGCTTCTTCATTGAATCTTTTTAAAATTATTTCAGAAAACAGGGACATTGAATATGTGATGTTGGTGGGTGCTTACCGAAAAAATGAAGTAGATGAAAACCACCCACTCACCAAAAAAATGAATGAACTGAAAGAAGAAAATGTTCCTTTTGAACAAATAGATTTGAACGAACTTCTTTATTATGATGTATATAACCTTGTTTCCGGAACCCTGCTCACCAGGCAGGAAAGCACTACTTTGCTTGCAGATATTATTTTCAATAAAACTAAGGGAAACGCCTTCTATGTGTGGCAGTTTTTAAAATCAATTTATGAAGAAGGATTTCTGCGTTTTGATTTTGATTCCATGCAATGGCAGTATAATGCCGACCTTATTTTGCAAATGAATGTATCGGGTAATGTTGTAGAATTGATGAATTCATTTATATTAAAACTTCCTTCCGATACGCTCGATCTATTAAAAATTGCTTCCAGCATCGGCAACAGATTCAGCAAAAGAAATCTTTCGGTAATTAAACAGGTGAGTGAAAGGCAAGTAGAAAATTTATTAAATCTTTCAGTTACTGAAGGATTGATAATACCCTCTGAATCAGAGTATAAATTTGCACACGACAGAATACAACAGGCGATTTATTCACTGATACCTGATGAGGAAAAAGTGAAACTACATCTTCTAAACGGGCAAAGATTAACGGCTCATCTAAATCAAACCGAGATCGAAGAAAAATTATTCGATTTGGTGAATCAATGGAACCTGGGCGCGGAAAAAATTATTGATAAAAAAGAAAAATTATACCTCGCCAACCTGAACCTGATGGCCGGTCAAAAAGCGATTGCTTCTACAGCCTTTCCACAGGCTTTACAATATTTTGAAAAAGGATTGTATGTATTGGATGAAAAAGATTGGGAAAATCATTATGATTTTGTATTGCAATTAACCACGGATGCGGCAGAAGCAGCTTATTTATCCGGAGGTTATGAGAAAGTTGATAAACTGGTAAATGACCTGTTAAAACACAGCAAGTCATTAATTGATTCAGCAAAAGGTTATGAAATAAATATTAAAAAACTCATTGCCCAAAATAAACCATTAGAGGCTGTGGAACTTGGCCTGAACATTTTGCGTAAGATGGGAATCAATCTTCCACTTAAGCCCGGCAAATTGCAGGTGTTGAAAGACCTGGCACAAATTAAACTTTTGTTGCGCAATAAATCAATGGATTATTTCAACAGTTTGCCCGAGATGAAAGACGCGGAAAAAAATGCGGCGATGCGCATTTTATCCGATATTTCTTCAGCCTCATTCTTTGCAGTTCCCAGCCTGGTTCCTTTATTGGTTTTTAAAATGGTAAGCCTCACCGTTAAGCATGGATTGTCCAGAAAATCTCCTTTCAGCTTTGCAGCTTACGGTTATATTTTAAGTGTCTATTTAAATGAAATAGACCGTGGAATCAGCTTCGGGGAAATTGCCTTGCATCTTGCCAAAAAAATAAATGCAGAAGAATTGATTGGTTCAATATTAGTGACCAGCAATATTTTTTTAGTACATCGCAGAAGACCACTGATAGATACCATTCATGATCTTGATAAATCTTTTAAGAGTGCTCTTGAATCGGGCGATAATGAATATGCATCTTATGCGGCCCACAATATAGTTTACCAGTTGTTCATCATGGGTTATTCTTTGTCCGAACTTTCTAAAAAAGCAGAAACACTGGAGGTGAAGATTGAAAAATTTAAACAGGATCTTACGCTCAGAAGATTACAACTATTCAGGCAATCCATTGCAAACCTGATAGAAGTAAAAGCAAACCCTGATATACTTACAGGTGAAATATTTGATGAATCGGAAATGGACATTTCCGATGTTACAAAAAGCAATGAAATTTATTTTCAGAACCTGTATCTTCAAAAATTGTACCTCGCTTTAATATTTAACCTGAATAACAATGCCAGGAAGTATGTTGACCTGGCCGAAAGATTCCAGGAAAGTGTGAAAGGAACAGCATTATACCCCTTGTTTTATTACTACAGATCGTTGTTGATATTAGACACTTCCTTAAACTCACCTTCAAAAAAAGCAATTCTAAGACAAGTTCAAAAAGATATAAAAGTTTTAAAAAAGTATGAAAAATTTTGCCCGCAAAATTATAGTCATAAAATTTTTTTACTGGAAGCAGAATACAAATATTTGAAAGGCGATAATGAGGCCGCAAAAATATTGTATGATAAGTCGCTTAAAGCCGGTACTGAAAGCAATATGACTAATGACATTGCTTATTCCTGGGAAAGAGCAGGCCGGTTTTTTATAAATACCAAGCAGGATTTGCTGGCAAATTTTTATCTGCAAAATGCCTACAGGGTTTACAAGCGCTGGGGTGCAGAAGCAAAATTGAAACAAATGGAAAGCCATTATATTCAACTCAGGAACGGTGCTGGCGCCGAATGGCAAAATGTATTATTAAATGATACTGCAAATGTTCGAACCGGTAATCTGGACCTGGAAACAGTTTTGAAAGCCTCAGCCGCCCTATCGGGCGAAATCATTTTACCAAGGCTTTTAAAAAAGATGATGCAGATTATAATGGAAAATGCAGGAGCTCAAACAGGCTTTCTGATTATGGAAAAAAACGGGGAAAGGTTTATTGAATCTGAAATAAAAGCAGATGAGGATGAAATAAAAATATTACAATCCATACCTGTATCGCAAAGTGATTTGTTGGCAGAATCAGTTTTAAATTATGTTTACCTCACACAGGAAACAGTCATTTTGGATGACGCCTTTAAGAGCCAGCTTTTTAGTAATGATGAGTTCATTAAAAATCATAATTGTAAATCGATCGTTTGCATACCACTTATGAATATGGGGAAAATTCAGGCGGTGATATACCTTGCCAATGACCTGACCTCCGGCGCTTTTACAGAAAAAGGAGTAGGGATACTGAAATTATTGGCAGGTCAAATGGCTATATCCATTGAAAATGCTTTGTTTTATAACGATCTTGAAAACAAAGTAAAAGAAAGAACAAATGAACTGGAGATCGAAAAGAAAAAATCAGATGATTTATTACTGAATATTTTACCGGAAGATATTGCTAATGAATTAAAACAAACAGGACGAACCAAGCCAAGGAGCTATGAAGTGGCCACAGTAATGTTTACCGATTTTGAAAACTTCACCAGTAAGAGTGAACACCTTTCGCCTGAAGAACTGGTAACCCTGATTGATACTTGTTTTACAAAATTTGATGAAATAATCTCAAGGTATAAAATGGAGAAAATAAAAACGATAGGCGATGCCTATTTATGTGTAAGCGGCTTACCCGATCCAAAAACCCACAATGCAGTAAATGTAGTAGATGCCGCTATGGAAATTATTGAGGCTATAAAATCGTTCCGGCTAAATGCAGGTGATAACACTTATTTTGATATTCGCATTGGCATTCATACAGGCCCATTGGTGGCAGGTGTAGTGGGCGATAAAAAATTCGCATTTGATATCTGGGGCGATACAGTAAATACCGCATCGCGCATGGAGCAAAACAGTGATCCCAATAAAATAAATATATCACATAGCACTTACGACTTGGTAAAAGAAAAATACAATTGCACTTACCGTGGTAAAAAGGCTGCCAAAAACAAAGGAATGATTGAAATGTACTTTGTTGACAGCCCGGCTTAAATTAAAATTTTCTATAAATTATGCCCTTGAATTCATTCTGCCTCTTCCTGCATTCTGAAAATTCTGATTCAGACAATTATTTCATTTTCGGGAATTTACACAAATGAAATTCAGTTTGGTATTTCTTACAATAACTTAATTTTGGGCTAGCATGTTATAATCATCTATTTAAGGAGGGGGCATATATAAAAGGAAATGGTATATTGCAATTATTCATTTGTAAACCCAAAAAATAATTACCATGAAAACATTCATTTTTATTTTTTTGTTGATGGCCAATACCTGTTTCGGCCAGGAATGGGTGGCAGAAGTAATGGTAGGCGTATCAGGGTACAATGGAGATTTAACACAACAAAGAGTGTCTTTTCAAACAATGAGGCCTGCTACGAATATCAATATAAAATATAACACCGGAGATTTTATTAATTTCCGTGCTGGTATTGGTTTTGGAACCGTCGCCGGGAATGACAAGTATAATACAAATACAAGTTTAAAAGACAGAAACCTGAGCTTTAAAACCAATATACTTGAAGCCAATGTAGGTGTAGAGGTTCCCTTGCTGGACCCTGAGACTTTTTATGCATATCCTTATGTTTTTGCCGGTGTAGGCGTTTTTCATTTTAACCCATATACCTATGATAAAAATAATGTAAAAACCTTTTTGCAACCTTTAAGCACAGAAGGAGAAGGATTGTCCCAATATCCCGGTAGAAAAAAATATTCGCTTACACAAGTTTGCTTTCCTGTAGGCCTTGGATGGAAATTCACTTTTAATGAAAAATGGGAAATCTGTTATGAATTTGGATACCGCTTTATTTTCACAGATTACCTGGATGATGTAAGTAAAACATATGTCAATTTAGATGTACTAAGCCAGGCAAAAGGCCCCAAAGCTGCGGAATTATCCTATAGAGGGAAAAACCCTCTTTCACAGGTAGATGGCCTGCAAAGAGGAAATTCCAAAATAAATGATTCGTATTTTTTCACCGGCATAAAACTGGGTATTAATCTGACCCAGCTTAATAAGTATAAAAATTAAATTTTTACAGGCAAATGGTACATTTCTACCAAAAGACTAATTTCAGGTCCCTATCATAAAAACTGAAAAAAGAATTTGAAAATACCATAGCAAACCGCTACCAAACTCATCTGAGAGGAAAAAAACTTAACCCAAAAAGACTAACCACATTATTTGAAAGTGTTTTAGTTTTGCGATTTCTATTAAAGCACCCACCACATGAACCAAAGGCTGAATGAATTATCCGATCAATTAGAAGGAGAACTATATACGGATGATACAATGAAAATTTTGTATGCGACTGATGCATCAGCTTATAGAGAAATGCCTCTTGCAGTAGCGATTCCAAAATCTGTTTCAGATTTAAAAAAATTAATTTCTTTTGCCAAAACCAATCATACTTCATTGATTCCAAGAACAGCCGGCACCTCCCTTGCAGGACAGGTAGTTGGGAACGGAATTATAGTGGATGTTTCTAAAAATTTTACACAGATTATTGAACTAAATAAAGAAGAACATTGGGTGCGTGTACAGCCAGGTGTTATTCGTGACGAATTGAATTTGTTTTTGAAACCGCATGGTTTATTTTTCGGCCCCGAAACCTCTACAGCCAACCGTGCTATGATTGGTGGAATGGTAGGAAATAATTCCTGCGGTTCTAATTCTGTTGTTTATAGAAGTACAAGGGAACATTTGCTGGAAGTAAATACCATATTAAGTGATGGAAGTGAAGCAATTTTTAAAGCACTTGGTATAGATGAATTTCATGAAAAATGCGAAGCCAATAATCTTGAAGGCAATATTTATAAAACAATAAGAAGCTTGCTAAGCAATTATGACAACCAGGTAGAGATAAGAAAAGAATATCCAAAGAAAACAGTAGAAAGAAGAAATACCGGGTATGCAGTTGATGTATTATTAGAGTCTGCACCATTTACAGCCGGCGGAGAGGATTTTAATTTCTGTAAATTGATGGCTGGCTCTGAAGGAACACTGGCATTTATAACAGAAATAAAATTAAATGTGGTTCCATTACCGCCAAAGGAAACCGGTTTGCTTTGTGTTCATTTTAATTCAATTGAAGAATCATTAAGGGCCAACCTGATTGCCTTAAAATACAAGCCCAGCGCAAGTGAACTTATTGATCATTATATTCTGGAATGTACCAAAGACAATATTGAACAAAGCAAAAACCGGTTTTTTGTTAAAGGCGATCCGGGAGCAATTTTGGTTATTGAATTTACTGCGGCAAATCGACAGGATATTTTATCTAAAGCCACTGATTGTGAAATTGAAATGCGCGAAGCTGGATTAGGTTATCACTTCCCTTTATTATTTGGTGATGATACCAAAAAAATCTGGACGTTACGGAAAGCCGGGCTCGGTTTATTAGGCAATTTACCCGGTGATGAAAAAGCGGTTCCGGTAATTGAAGACACCGCAGTAGATGTAAACGACCTTCCCAATTATATTTCCGATTTTAATAAAATATTGACTAAGTATGACCTGCATTCTGTGCATTATGCGCATGCAGGGTCAGGAGAAATACACCTTCGCCCTATTATTAATTTGAAAACAATTGAAGGCAATCATCTTTTTAGAATTATTGCAGAAGAAATAGCAACATTGGTCAAAAGATATAATGGTTCGTTGAGCGGGGAACATGGCGATGGAAGATTACGTGGAGAATTTATAAAACAAATGGTGGGTGAAAAAAATTACGAATTATTAAAAACTATTAAGCATACCTGGGACCCTGAAAATACTTTCAATCCCAATAAGATTGTGGATACGCCTCCGATGAATACGATGCTGCGATATACGCCGGGGCAAAAAACACCCGAATTCAAAACTGTTTTTCGCTATCATAACCAGGATGTATTGCAACATGCGGAACAATGCAACGGTTCTGGCGATTGCCGCAAAACACATTTATCAGGCGGAACCATGTGCCCTTCATTTATGGCTACCAAAAATGAAAAAGATTCCACGAGGGCAAGAGCCAATATTCTACGTGAGTTTCTTACAAATTCACAAAAGATGAATCGCTTCGATCATAAAGAAATTTATGAAGTAATGGATTTGTGTTTGAGTTGTAAAGGATGCAAATCAGAATGTCCTTCAAATGTGGATGTTGCTAAATTGAAAGCGGAGTTCCTTCAACAATATTATGATGCCAATGGCGTGCCTTTCCGTTCAAAACTGATTGCACATTTCAATAGTGCAGCAAAACTGGGAGCCCTCGCTCCGGGCATCTATAATTTTATGGTGACAACTCCTGCCATTAGCAATATCATAAAAAGTATTTCGGGTTTTGCACGCCAACGTTCTATGCCCACTCTTTATAAAATAAGTTTGGAAAAGTGGTACAAAAAAAGAAAACAATTGGCAACAGGCAACGGGCAAAGTTCTAAAAATAAGGTGTATTTATTCTGCGATGAATTTACCAATTTCAATGATACCGAAATAGGCATCAAAGCAATTTCCTTATTAGAAAAACTCGGTTATGAAGTAATCATTCCCCCGCATGAAGAAAGCGGAAGAGCGCGGCTATCTAAAGGCTTGCTGCGAGACGCTAAAAAAATAGCGAATAAAAATATTGTTACGTTAAGTAAAATAGTGAATTCTCAAATTCCATTAATCGGCATAGAACCCAGCGCTATCCTTACCTTCAGAGATGAATATATTGACTTAGCCGAAGATGAGAATTTGCTTGCTTCAAAAGAATTAGCAAAAAATGTTTTTTTGATAGATGAATTTATTGCCAGGGAAATTGACAATGGTAATATTGACAAGAACCTTTTTACAAAAGAAAAACGATTGGTAAAACTACACGGGCATTGCCAGCAAAAAGCCCTATCATCCCTCTCCGCTTCTGTGAAAATATTATCATTTCCCGAAAATTACACAGTAGAAACTATTCCTTCAGGATGTTGTGGCATGGCAGGTTCTTTTGGTTATGAGAAAGAACATTATGATCTGTCTATGAAGATTGGTGAACTCGTTTTATTACCCACTGTTCGCAGCCAGGGAGATGAGGTAATTATTGCAGCGCCGGGAACCAGTTGCCGCCACCAGATAAAGGATGGAACCGGGAAAAAAGCATTACACACGATAGAAGTTTTGTATGATGCATTGATCTGACTAGATGTTTGTTTAGGTTGAAAGGGCATACCAATAGTATTATTGCGATGTTTTAGATGAACAGAATTATAGTGAATGCATGCCTACAATTTATTACGGCAAAACCAATAACCAGTCATTGTATCAGTTGCTAAATGTCGAAAAATAAAATACCTCAACTTATTATTTTCTTTTACGAACCAGTATCATTTTTCTGTATGACAACAGTTAAAGAAAGGAAGCGGGCATCTTTGAATATTTGCACATCTTAATAGAAAATAAAAGATTACATTTTTTTAATGGCTTGTTTTTTGGGATACATTTTAAAAGTCCTGTCTTTTAATTAAAACAAGTGTTGTATTTAATTCCAGATTGGTATCAGACCCCGCTGCTATTGATGAATATAATCACTATCCAATTGAAAAAATAAAATTTAAATGAATTTTTATTTAATTAAAAAGCAAAAAAATGAAAGCAAAAATGAAAGGTCTTGTATATGGCGGACCAGGTAAAATAGAATTGAAAGAAATACCAAAGCCTGGCATTTTAAAACCAACAGATGCTGTCGTTAAAATCCTGAAAACCACTATCTGTGGAACAGATTTAGGAATTTTGAAAGGAAAGGTTCCTACAGTAAAGCCGGGAACTACACTCGGACATGAAGGCGTAGGTATCATTGAAGAAACAGGAACTGCAGTCAGAAACTTTAAGAAAGGAGATCATGTAATCATATCATGTATTACATCGGATGGAACCTGTGAATACTGTAAAAAACAAATGTATTCTCATTGCGAGGACGGAGGTTGGATATTGGGTCATCTTATAAATGGTACACAGGCAGAATATGTACGTATCCCACACGCGGATAATAGCCTTCATCCTATTCCTGCCGGAGCCGACGAGGAGGCATTGGTCATGTTAAGTGATATATTGCCCACCGGCCATGAAATTGGCGTATTGAACGGACGTGTAAAACCGGGAGATACAATCGCTATTGTAGGAGCCGGACCTGTAGGCATGTCAGTATTACTTACAGCTCAGTTCTATTCCCCTGCTAAAATTTATATGATCGACCTTGATGAGAATCGCTTAAAATTAGCCAAAAAATTCGGAGCCACCGATACCATCAATTCAGCAAAAGAAGATGCTATAAAAAGGATCATGTCAGAAACAAAAGATGGCGTAGATGTATCCATAGAAG
>DATCMY010000241.1:0-4531 GCA_036565505.1 Hanamia sp. | reverse complement strand
ATCTTTAGTATATTCTCTCTCATACCTATCTATATCACTCGCCCAATTTACATAATGAATTTTTCTTGAATATTTAAATTTTAATACCGAACCATTTATTGAAAAATCTGAAATTGTAAATAGCGCTTCTTCTCTGTAAGATTTAGTCTCAGCCTCAACATAAGATAACAACGAGGGATCAGCTTTTACGATGTAATTTGTTATAAAATCAATTGTTTCTTGTTTAGTTGGTTTTGCATCTTGTGCCTGTGCCATAAATGCAAAGGCTAAAAATAAAAAGGATAGAAATAGTTTTTTCATTGATTTTGTTTTTAATTTTATTAATTATCACACAATACAGAGAATTTATAAATCAGTAATGGCTCCCAGTTTTGGTTGTTGTAGCCTGCTATAAGTTCTCGCCGTTTTTTTTCCGCTTTGTCTTTGGTATCATACCGCCAGGAAACAATTCTGTTTATGCCTGAAGAATTGCGGGAAGATCTATAATATGCATTATAATATTCTACTAATTGGTAAGCCACTTTACCGGTAGAATGGTACTCGCAATTCACGTATGCTACGTTGGTAATTACCGGATGTGTACTGCCGGGAGAGACCATAACTTCCCACGCAATGGAAACATAATACATTGGTTCATCGGCATCGCTTGTTTTTTTGGCAGATGTAAAACTGCTGAATATAATTGCTGAAAAGGCAATTGCTAAAAATAATCTGCTTGCTTTCATAGTTAACTTTTTATTGCTGATTAATCTTTTTCGCAGGCAAAACTAAAGTTGGCACGTACAATAGTATTTCCTTCCTCTTTTTGTTTTGCCATCCAGCTATTCAGGCTTTCCTGCGCCTGCTGCAGCGTTTTTAAATCATTGGCGCTTGCGCTGCTATTTGCCTGGCCGGTATAGCTTATTATATTATTTACATTGTAAGGAAATGCCTCACTGTATTCAGCTTTTAAATAAGCTGCAAACGCTTTTTCTGCTTCCCTGATAAAACGGTAACCTTCTTTTTCACATGCTTTATAACCGGGATAGTAAATTATCTTACTTAGATATGCTCTTTTTTCTTTTGACCACACACCATCAATGGTTAAAAAAACATAATAGCCTTCTTCAGCAACTACGCTGTTGCCGGCCGGCAACAAAGTGGGCGCTTTTTGCGGTATAAAACTGCTTAGCATTAAAACGCAAATAATCACGCTTAAAAATTGAATTGTCTTTTTCATTGTTGTTTATTTTTAATTATTAAAATTTAATTGGTTCCGGTGCGCCGCAGAGTTTGCGGAGGTAGTTAAATGCTTGTAAAATTTTTTCTTTACCAGGAGATGGAATTGCAATTGAAGATACCATTTCATCTGTGTTTACTCCATCTTTATTGGTTTTCAAACTAATAGACTTAGCTTCATTAGAACATCTTAAAATAACACTACCCATGCTGTAATCGTTTGCTGAAAACTCAACTTCTTCGATGTCTTTTAAATTAAGTTTTACATCACTTATTGTAATATGCCCATAACGAGGCGCACTAGGAATTTTTAAAACATCTGACATTTTAAATAAAAGCACACAGTCGTTAATTGAAATGTCTTTTACATCCCAGTATAATGTTGTATTGGGATCGCCTCCAGCATTAATTATTTTAGTTACCTGGTATTCTTTTAACGAATTAATTATATAATTAACGGTTTGTTCTTTCGTTGGCTTTGCATCTTGTGCATGTGCCATAAATACAAAGACTACTAATAAAAATGATAACAGTATTTTTTTCATATTTGTATTTTGTTTGTGTTTCTATTTTACCAACCCTTCCCTTACAGCCCAGCCTACTAATTGTTGTGTATTATTAAACCCTGTTTTACGTAGCATATTCCTGCGGTGGGTTTGCACGGTTAACCTGGTAATGGCTAATGTTTCAGCAATCTGTTGGCTGATAAACCCCTGGCTTACGAGGCCAAGTACGTTAATTTCCTGCTTGCTCAATAGCGGTTTGTCCTGTTCCTTCATTTTGCCCCTCCTGTTTATTATTCAAAGATTAGCTAAATAGCATTCACCGGCAATACCTACTTATAGGTATTTTTAATCTTAAATGTTTAAAATCAATTAAAAACAGGGCTGTTTTCATAAACAATATATACCCCGGTACAGGATGCAAGGTATTGCCGGTGAGTGATAAATGAGGGGGTGAAAACACCCGGATTTTATGGTTGGGCTAATCAGGTCAGCAGGTCAAATACAACGGCAAATTTATACAGTTCCGAAAAGGTCTTAATCTCTAATTTTTGTTTAATATTACGCCGGTGTGTATTTACTGTAAGCCGTGACAGGTTGAAAATTTCTGAGATCTGGCTGCTGTTTTTTCCGCTAACCAATAAGCCAATGATTTCTTTTTCCCGTTTGGAAAGCCGGCAAAACTTTTTAAAATGCTGTTTCATCCAGTCGCTTTCCTCCAGCACACTGTTTATTTTTTTGGCAATATTGCCCAATGAGTTTACTTCATTTACAATCAGCAGCATTTTATCGGCAACGGCGTGGCCGGGGCTATACATTAATTTTGCAGAGGCGAAATACCATTTATAGCCGGCGTCGCTCACTGCTTTTACCCGGTGAGCAAAATTATAAATACCCGACACATCCTGCTGCTGTTGCATATGCTGGTATGTAGATATAACCAGGCCTATTTCTTCGGGTACAAAAAAGCGTTGATAATATTCGGAGCCCAGTTCCTGCAGTTCTTCTACATTATGCCCGAGTATGTTGCAGCCGTTGCTGTTCATATATTCTGTACTCAACTGGTTTAAGTCGGTAACTAATATATTCCCCGGTAAATAATTTCCCACGGCTTCAATAGAAAACTCGTTTTTATTGATCTTTCTTTCCAGCGTAAATAATTGCTGGCTGCTGATATCCTTTATTTCATGCCTGTTTAAAGGGGTACTCATGGGGTTTGGGTTTTACAGGCCAGTTCAAAAATATCGGCATATTTGTACAGGCCTGCCGGGGTTTCGGTGGCGAGTTTGGTATGAATGTGCTTGCGATGTGAATTTACTGTATGAGCAGAAATATAGAGTTTGGAGGCAATTTCGGAACTGGTCATTCCGGAAACCAGGCATTCAATGATCTCTTTCTCTCTTTTTGTAAGTGAAGAGACCTTACTAAGATTAGCTCTGAAGAAATCATCATTTTCCAATACCCGGTATAGCCGTTTCCTGCTATCGCCCAGCAATTGCAGGTTGTAAGTAAAAACAACAACTTCTTTGGGAAGCCCGTCTGCCGATTTTTGGAGCCTTGCCGAAGAAAGTCTCCATTCAGCTTCAACATGTGCCGAAACAGGGCTACGGTGAAAATAACTATACACTGCATCCTCACCCTGGTCTTGCAGAAATACAGCAATTTCCCGGGCCAGCTGAATCCCGCCTTCCGATGAAAGGGGTTCCTGGAAATGTTGATGAAGCAGTGAGTTATTTTTATAGTTAATTTCAGTTGAGCTTACATCATATACTTTCACCTGGTCAGGAAAAAGCCCGGCAATGGCTTCTTTGAGTTTGTCCTGGCTGCTATTCATAAAGTACAGGGAATGTTTATTGATGGTTTTCGGTTTGTTCTGAGTTTATATTGACAATATTATAGCTTCTTTCTCATATTCCTTCCATATGTCATTAATTATTCAAGTAAACCTCACCATTGCAATTTGCTAAATTGCCATGGTTTTAAAATTGCTGACTACATATTTGTTTACGCAAACTACCACAAGAATTATTGATTTGCATTCTACAAAAACCACAAATTCTCCTTCCCAAAGTCCGGCAGTTTATCATACTTAAAGTAAGGGTATATCTCTGCCACCATCTCAGGGTAAGCCAAGGTAACCGGCAAGTTTTGCTGGCTTACACTTTTCCAGTACATGCGGCTGAAATAGTCATTGAAAAAAAATCAATTACCCTTTTTCAATGCGTTAAATAGGACAAAGTAAATTAGGTAATTTATTACCAAGTATGTTGGGCTACACACTCGACATCTTAAAGTATAAAATTATCGTTGGACTATTCAAACGTTCAGCAATTTAAGTCTCTCCACTTCCTCCCCAATCAACCGCTTCACCTCCATCTTCACTTGGTAGTAATTATCCAGAACTTGTTGCTGGGTAACATTGGATACAACTGGAATTTCTTTATAACTGCTTACTTCCTTATTCAGTTTATCCGCATCGTTGATAATTTCTGCATGAAACATTTTCAGTTTAATTTTTTCATCTGGGTTATCCGCAACAAGGCCTACAAACTCACCGGAAGATAACGCAGCAATTTTGGAAGCAGGAATAGCACTATCCAGCTGCTTGGAATGGCTGATGGAAGTATCAGTACGGTTTACGGAAACGCTCTGCCTGTCCTGCATAATTTTTCCGAAACGTTCTGATAACAGCTTGGAAGTTTCTCCCATTACCTGGCCGCTGATGATGTTACCAGTGATATTAACTATTACATCTGCCTGTTCTTTCCCATAATCTTTTTTCAACTGACTGAAATCCTGCATGGCTAATG
>DATCMY010000240.1:0-2297 GCA_036565505.1 Hanamia sp. | reverse complement strand
ATTTAATAGTAACGCTTAATGGCAAGTCTGCTGCTAAACCAACTGTTCTGTCTACAGCAAAATTGTTTCCATACAAGCCACCAAAATATTCGATAGATTATTTGGTTTTGGGGTTTAATAATTCAGTCTTGGTAACGCCATACCAACTTTATCAGGGAGGTAATGGTCCAATACAACTTGCATCCAGCACGCCCTTAGATGGAATACTACGCGTTGGCGCTTCGGATCTTATGGAAGACCTTAAATTCTCCGGCGGCGTTCGTATAGCAACTAATTTAAAAGACCATGACTGGCTTTTTCAATTTCAAAATTTAAGAAAAAGAGTTGACTGGGGAGCTACTTTTTACAGAAATGTAATTTCAGCAACCAATGGTAAACTGATCGCAAATCTTTACCAGGCAAATATTATCTATCCGTTTGATGCAGTAAAAAGTTTGCGGTTAAATCTTGGAATAAGAAGAGACAGAGTGGTTTTTTATGCCTTTGATCCTGCAACGTTGAGTGTACCTGAAAACAAAACATTATACGGATTAATGCATCTTGAATATGTGTATGATAACACTTTAAACCCTGCACAAAATATATGGAATGGCACCCGATATAAAATTTACATGGATGTAAACAGAGGATTAAAAAGTACAGATACATCAGCAGCCATAAACAATAAATTTATTTTCAATGCCGGCTTTGATGCAAGAACTTACTATCCTATTTATCGCAATTTTATTTGGGCCGGCAGAGTGGCGGGAGATTTTAGCTGGGGCAAACAAAAACTTATTTATTATTTAGGCGGAGTAGACAACTGGCTTATGTTTGGAGACAATGCAAGAATAGACAGAACTACAGGCCAGGTAAAATATAAATATTTCAATCCTAATAATCCTCCTGATCCCGATAACAATTATGCTTTTCAATCTTTGGCGGTTAACATGCGTGGCTTTATACAAAATGCTGCCAACGGAAATAATGCTTTAGTAATTAACAGTGAATTCAGGTTGCCGGTATTTACTACACTATTCAGCAAGCCCATCAACAATGCATTTCTCAGAAATTTCCAGGTGATACAATTCATTGATCTTGGTACTGCATGGAATGGAAAATATGATGATCTAAAAAGACCTAGCATTGTTTATGGCACTCTGCCTGTTCAGATCAATATAAAAGCCGGGGGCATTGGTCCATTCCTTGGTGGCTATGGCTTTGGCGCAAGAAGTACCTTACTTGGTTACTTTATGAAAGCTGATGTTGGCTGGCAAATGAATGGTTTCTTTAAAGGAAAACCAATACTGTATTTTAGTATGGGATTGGATTTTTAAAAGGCTATATATTTGCCAAAACTAACGTATGAGAAATATTCTTTTTTGTGTATGCATTTTTGTGATATCAAGTTGCGCATCTATTGTAAGTAAAAGTAGCTGGCCATTTTCAATACAAACAGATCCCCCTGGCGCTAAAGTTGTAATAACAAATAAAAGGGGGATTGAAATATTAAATAAAAGAACACCGACTGCATTACTTTTAAGATCCGGCGCAGGATTTTTTTCAAAAGAGTCTTATATAATAGCATTAAGCATGGATGGCTATGAAACAAAAAAAATAAATGTTGAATGCAAGATTAATGGTTGGTATTTTGGCAATATTCTTATTGGAGGTGTTATTGGAATGCTGATTGTTGATCCTGCAACCGGCGCAATGTATAAACTTGACAGAGAAGGCATTTCTGAAACACTGGTAAAAAATACGGTATCAGGCACGTCTTCCTTAAACATAATTAGTAAAGATCAAATCCCCAAGGGATTAGAAAACCACCTGGTTAAATTAAATTAGATTGAAAAATATTTTAAATGCCCTGTAGTAATGCAGGGCATTTTTTAGGATAAAGAAAGATTTTCAAATCGTTTTCTCAGCCACCCATTTCCACCCAAAAGCTGTACACGTTGTATACACAAACATTTGATAGAGATCATCAGAAACTGAATGCCCATTACGAACTACAGCCATATAAACAGGAACTAAAAAAGTATTGCCAAAAAAATTACAACTACACCCATAGCGGTTACAGGCAAATAGATCCATCCAAGTTTTTTAAACCAAATTTATTTCATTTATTTTTTTATTAATTTAAAATTAAGATGCATTAATTTTTTATGTGTCAGGTCATTTAAATGAAACCCATGGTTTTATAACAGAGATAGCAGCGATCTTCATTTTATAAAGTGTTTAATGAGAAATTTAATTTTCGGAAGAAAGATGATGCATCCTATTATAAAACTTAAGATTGATACAAGGCATACTGC
>DATCMY010000239.1:0-12071 GCA_036565505.1 Hanamia sp. | reverse complement strand
CCAATAGTCCCTACGGGACTTATAAAATGTTTACTCACTTTTCTTTACGATGTAAACGCTTAATTCTATAAAATTAACTATGAAATTGATAATTTTATCTTTAATAGAAAGAAGTATCCATTTTTTAGCAGAACCAATATTCTAACCGTGAATACAACAATAGCCGCTGGAGTCTAAAAAACAGAAAGATCCACCATTGCCGCAGCTTTGTCCTACGTACCAGCAGTTATTATCAATTCCGTAACCGCCACAACTCCATCCACTTCCCGCCATAATGTTCTTCATCTCGGCCCTGCTCAACTTTCCTTTAATGTTGGCAAGGCTCATTTTTGTTGTTTCCATTTTGTTTAAAGTTAAAGTTAAAAAAAATTGTTTCTGCCCATAGCTTTTAGCATCAACAGGCTTTGGCCGCCCGGCTCCCGTTCTGCAGTACGGGTAGTTCCGCCGGGCTTTTCCTTTGGGGAACTATTCCAAAAGAAAATATTTTAAATCCTCGATGCTGTATGCATCGGGGAGTTGGTATCCGTTTATAAATATGGTTGGAGTAAAACTTATTTCCATTGCTTTGCACCATTTGTCCATTGCTTCTATTTTATTTCCTCGTCTTGCTAATTCGCCATTCATTGGATATTTTTTTGCAAAAAGATCGTAATCCTTTTTATCAGCCAAATACCAATCGTCTAAGGCCTGTTTTATATTTTCTTCATTGCCTTGCCCATTAATTGCCAATAAATGACTAACAGGTTTATAGGCACGCTCTTCCGGTTGGTTGGGTGTAGTAAATATTATTTTTACTTTCAGGTTAGGTATCTCTTCTAATAACTCTTCAATTTTTGGATGCGCTTTACCACAGGGGCCACAATAAGGACTGCATACTTTTATAAGAGTATTGGTTGCAGAGGGGTTTCCCAGATCAATACCCAAACCGTCAGCCGGTACGGCTATTGCTTTTTGCTTTTTTAAAAGAGTTTCAAATATTTCAGCATTAAATTTTATACGTAAATATTCCCGTCTTGTGATTTTAGCTTCCTGCAAACGTAAAATATGTGGTTTTACAGCATACCACAACAACACCGGGAGCATGTATGAAAGCATGCATTTTAAAATAAACGCAGTGGAAAATTGTGGTATGGGATACAGAAAATTATAGGTAATAACATTAATTGCACCAAATACTAATAATGCCTGTACGGCAAGGCAAAGCACACACCATTGCTTTGCTACCCGCCATTGGAAATAAATTGAGAAAACTGTATAAGGCAATGCCAAGATATTTAGCCACGCTATTACACCAACGGAATTGACAATGGTATTTTGTGCAGATAACAAAGTGAGAAAAGCTCCGGTGAAATAGAAAAACCCTACTTCGCTCCAGCTTAACCAGCTAAAAACCTTTGCCTGTTTGCCGCTAAGTATTGCGTTACAGTTGCCTTTTGCAATGCCCGTACATACTTTTTGCAACAATGGATTGTTTTTGTCAATTTCGTACCAAAGTAAAAGGGATGTTACAACAACACCAGCGAACAAAATGAAATATTGCAGATAAATACCTGTGGCGTTTACTGTTTGAAGTGTAGCGGCGTTTCCAACTATTCCGATTAAGAAAAGAAATGATAGAATTGTTAATAGAGTAAATACTGCAACAGGAATGAGGGAGTTGAAAAAAGCTTTTTGTTTATGTGCTTCATAATTTGGTTCTCTGGAATGTGCGTTAGGTTCAGCAATCAGATAAACCCCTCTCCATTTTTTAATAAAATCTTCTTTCTTTTCAATAATAGCTTTATTGTAGTTTTTTTGATATCGCTCTATTGTTGTTTCATTTGCCTGCATAACAATAGCCAAAGGATTTTCTCTATCATTGGTATAAGCTATAAATGGAATTGGTAGCTCATCAATTTTTTCGGGATCTATTTTTCCCGCACCATTAGGAATACCCCACTTATTTAATGAATCACTTATGCAAAGCAAAGTAGGCCAATCGGGATGGTTTTGTAAAGTTTCATTTACCGTTGCATTATTTACTTTAATTCCAAGCCGTTTTAGGAAAGAGATGGTTGCCTTAACGTTTGGTTCAAATTGGTTGAACATTAGACTAACTTTTATTTTCAGATCTGCAATTGGCTAAAAAATTATATTGCCGGTTTTCAATACACACCAGTATAGGATTCCCGGCAATTTTGTATTTTCATTTTAAAAAATGCCGCCTCTTTTATTTTAAAATAAAGACAACAAATGGATGAATTATTTTATAAAGGTATTATTCGCCAGTCCATTATTTTTGGACTCAGAAAAGAAATGGAAAAACTTTCTGCCTCCTTTTATTTTATCCATTTCATTATCATCAATACTTTTATTAAATAAATTATCTGTCATTTTTCCCTCTTCATCATAATAGTAGGTTTTTCTTTTGCTGCAGTATTTTATTGGAAATCCTAATTCTTTCATCTCTCTTAAATATTCAAGGGTACTACTTCGTGACAGATGTAATTTTTTGGCAAGAGATTTTATATTCCCTGCTGCTTTTGTACGCAACAAAAAGTCGATATATCGCAAGCGGTCAATATATTTTATTATAGACATAGGCTGATTCCCTGAATTTTATTAAGAATGAGTTATTCATTTAATGACTACCCGTATTTATATGGGTAGTATCAATTTTTGTAATATTTTTATTTCTCTTGAATATCGCCAGCCATATAAACATTTACTAAAAGCTAAAAATTGTATTTTATTTCCACCTTCCTTAAAATAGTTATGGATATGATTTTTTCCACTTGATAATATCCATTCGCTACAATTCAAAGAGCGTCAATTTTTGTTGAAGCTTTCTTTCCTGTCTTTGAAATTCTACGGAATATTTCAGCGACTTCTTATTGAGCTGGCGATTGACGAAACAGAACCTCTTATCAACCTTTGAATCATACTTTCCAGGAAGTTGTTGAACTTTGTATAATGAAGAATCCTGAATTTGTGAATAGAAAAATAAGGATAATGATGTAAGAAAAACAAAAAGGGAAAACTTCATTTTATTAAATGTTAGTTCGTTCTTGAATATTTAGAAATCAAATGTATCTTTAATTTTCTATTTCAGCCAGGGTGAAATCACCTTTTTTTCAGGGTGAAATCACCCATTTTTAATGGCATTAAATGGCGTCTCAGCGGGGTTTTCATAGCGGGCATAATGCCGGGCATGAAACCCCGATGCTGAATATACTTTGAATAGATACGAAGTCAGACTTTTTTTATGCAGCGTTCGTCCTACGTTGGGGTTTCCGGAAATTTATTTTCAATTCAGAAATCTCTTAGTGGAAAACCACGCCGGGAAATAATTGCGTATTAGGGTTCAACTTGTTTCATCCACTTCCTCAAAGCAAGATAAACGCCATTGGTCCAGCCAAAGCCATCCTGTGCCGGGTATTCGCCGCCACCAGCTTCAAGGCCTGTATCTGCTACATTATATTTCTCCATCATTTTTCCGGTATTGGCATAAACTTTTTCATTAAGCTTCATCCATCTTTTTGCTATGTCTTTTGCAAGAGCTGTTTTTCCATATTTTGTCAATCCTTGTATGACCACCCATTGCAATGGCGCCCAGCCATTGGGTGAATCCCATTGCTGATTAGTGGTTTCTGTTGTTGTAATTACTCCGCTGCCGGAAACAAATTTTTCCTCCAAAATTGCTGCAATTGCATTAGCCTGTTCCCGGGAAGCTATTTCAAAAAATAATGGGAAAACACCTGCTAAGGTTAATGAATTTTTTTGTTGGTTTTGTACATAATCGTAATCAAAATAAAATCCCTTTTCTTCATTCCAACAATATTTTTCGATGGCCTGCATACGTTTATTGGCAAGGGTTTTAAATTTATTTGAAGATATAGTATCGCTTTTTAATTGATATGCCTCTGCAATACTTTTTTCAAGTTTAAGCAAAAGACAATTTAAATCAACAGGGATAATTTCAGTGGTATGAATGGTGGAAAAGTCTTTACTATTTTTAAACCACCGTGAAGAAAAATCCCAACCGGATTCAGCAGCGGCACGCAAATGCCGGTACATATTTTTTTTATCTTTTGCTTCATGAGCCAGCGCTACATCTTCTTTAAATGATTCGGGCCGCGGAGTATCATTTTCATCCCAATAATGATTTAGAACACTTCCATCGGGAAGCAAAGCCACACGATGAACAGATAAATTGGAACCATTCAATTCTTCAATTCCCTTCATCCAGAAAATATATTCTTTTTCTAATTGGGGTAAATAGTTCATCAGAATATTTTTACTCTTTTCCTCACTCAACAAATTTACCATGCATGCAAAAAAAGGTGGCTGGGACCGGCCAAGGTAATACGTGCGGTTTCCATTAGGTATATAACCGAGGGTATCAATAAGGTACGAAAAGTTATCAACCATATTTTGGATCATTTCAATACGGCCGGATACCTGCAGCCCAAGCATGGTGAAATAACTATCCCAATAATATATTTCCCTGAAACGCCCACCCGGTACTATGTATGGATGTGGTAAAGAGATCAATGAATCGCGGGTCACTTCAGGATTTCTTTGCAATACATCCCATAGCATTTCAATATGCTTAATAATGGGACTGTCTTTATCACTTTCATAATCTGTCGTAATTTCTTTCGGTGCAAGGAAATGGTCATGAACAAAAGTTGAAAGATTAAAACCCGGCTTTCCTTTTTCATCTTCATAACTCTTTTGTATAGACGCAATATCTGAAACAGGGAAACAATCAACAAAAGTTTTACCGTCAACAAAAATATTTTGCATCTGCACACTCTCAAATAATTCGCCTAAAGCAAAAATGTCTTTATTTTTCATTTGATTCCTTTTTAATAAAATTAGTGCGAAGCGGAGGAACTAAACTTTACTTCAGCCGCTGATTTTTTCTGTAACCTGTTGAAAAAAAACAGGCTGATAATAAGAATTACTATTGGCACCAGTGAAAAATAAAATGCAGTTTGTCCACCATAAGCCTGGAAGATGTGGCCCGTAATTATTGATCCTGTTGTACCGCCCAATGCCGAAAAAATTACAATTAATCCGCTCATAGGGCCATGTTGCTTTAATGGTAAAGAGCTTAATATTACTGAATTGATGGCAGGATATACCGGGGCCAGTAATAAACCGATTAACGGAAAAATATAAGCAACAAATGGGGCATCCAGCCAATTATTGATAGAAGCGATTTGCACTTTAGAAGCCAGGGGAATAACCAATAAAACAAGAATAGCCGCAATTAACAAGCATACAATAATCACTTTGAGCCAATGAATTTTTCTTAAAACAATGCCGGCAATAAATCGGCCCAATGCTGTAGAAGCCGCTAAAATACTGGCCATTTGAATACTGAGTGTTGTTGACAAATGCAAAACCTGGCTATTGAATGTTGGGAGCCAGCTCATAATACTTTGTTCTATCAGCACATAAAAAAAAGCGCTTATAATAAAAACCAAAACCAATGGCCGGATGGCAAGCGCAACCATATCGGCGAAATCTTTTAGGAATGATTTCACTTGTGTATTTTTTACAGAAGATTCATCCAAAGGCGAACTCAGTAGTAATATAAAAGCAAGTACAGATATGGCGGCTAATAGATAATAAACGTTCAACCATGAAGTTGACGCCGGGTTTGCATTATCAACAAAAGCACTGAAAATAAAATAGCCGGTCAGTATGCCGATCATAAAAAAAGATTCAATAAAATTCATAAAACTTGCATGATCTTTTTTATTGGAAGTAACGAGCCCAATGGTTGCATACACAGAAACTTTTATTAATGCGAAGCTTACTCCGGTAACCGCAAAAAGAATTTTAGTCATTGCAAATCCACCAACAAATGGCATTAGTAAACAGGCAATTGTTACAAAGGCAAGCGCCAGTAACATGGAACGTTTGTATCCAATTCGCGTAATATAAGAGGCAACAAGGAATGAAGCAATCGCAATACTAAGGTCTTTAAATGCTTCTAAAACACTTGCTGCACCTTGTGTGACGCCATAATTATTTTGCACCTGTAAAATAACAGTGCCAACGCTATTGAGCAATATGGCAAAAACAAAATAATTGAGGAACAGGGAAACTTTTATTCTCCAGTTATGCATAGCAAAATTTATTAGGATTTGATAGTCCGAATATACAATTTAATTTAAGTAGTGCTCAACACTATCTTATACTATATGAATATTGAGAAATTGATTTTATAGAAACTATGAAACGATTTTCCAGAAATCATTTTTATGTATAAACAAGCTGTTGATATTATTTTATTAGAGCAATTTCAAATGCTTTATCAAATCATCAACAGGAGTTTCTTTTTGGTAGGAGATTATTAATTTTCCTTGTTTGGAGAATAAGGCTGTAAACGGCGTATTTTGTAAATTATAAAAATTTTTGAAAAAGAATATAGGTATTTCGATACCTACTTTTATGTTGGGATATTTAGCTGTTTGATAATGTTTTTCAAAATCGATAACTTCATTAACGGGCTTAAAAGTTACCATTACAACCTGTGCCTTTTTAAAATTCTGAATCTTTGTAAGAATCTCATTCATCAAAGCCTGGCAATGTTCACAATCAGGGGCAAAATATATAATGATCACCGGCTTATCCTTTGGTAAATCTTTGGCTGAAAAAATTTTCCCATTCGTAAGCTGCATACGAAAATCAGGCATAGATTGAGCTACCGCCATTTTTGACGAAAATAAAAAAGCCGAAGTAATGATTAACAAAACAAGCCAAAAGGATGATTTCTTTTTATTCATAGCTGAGTTTTTATGTAACTGATATTTTTATTTTCCAATATTTTTTAAAACAATAAATGGTGGCGACTGCTTCCAGTCAACATGGTGCTTCGCCATAACCGGCCCAATGGAAAAATTTCCTAAAATAAGATCAGTCTTTCCATCTCCATCTATATCACCGGCATCCATAGTAAGCCATCTTCCAAGATTTGTTTCAGGAATAGAGTAGGGCATAAAGTCAAAATTGCCCATATTTTTTAAATAAACAAAACTCTCTTCCGGCTGCCGCTCATAATCTGCAAAAAATGAAATTGTCGCAATATCGAGATCGCCATCTCCATCGAAATCTCTTGCAATTGCTTTGTAACAACCGTTTATCGGGAAGAAATATTTTTGTTTGAAATGATTTGTTTTATCATTCATAAAAATATATACGCCGTGATAAGGTTTTAGTACGCGTGAATAGTCTGCATTATCCCCACAGGTGTAAAGAATATCCGGGTAACCATCCTTGTTAAAATCGTCCAGCTCGAAGTAAGAAGATCCGTAAACAGGGGGAAATCTGAGCACTTCTTCCTGGTCAAAATTACCGTTGCCCTTGTTGGTGAAAAGAAAAATTCCTTCTTCTCCCTGGGCAAATAAAACCCATATATCCGGCAGGCCATCATGATTATAATCCTGTATATAGGCTTTGATGGCACCGGGAACATTTCTTAATACATGCCTTTTAAATTTATTATCGCCCAGGTTTTCCATCCACGATAAAGCGCCTGTTAAATACCCAAATTCACAAACAAGCTCATCTTTCTTTCCATCATTATTTAAGTCTGCCGAAGTTATCTGAACAGGTCTTTGTAAATTATCAATAAATGACGAGGTATCTTTTTGAAAATGCCCATCTGAAGTAATATTTATTAATTCTCCTTTTCCGAACTTACCATTATTAGGATTTAATACGCCAATGTTACAGGCAAGTAATTGATTTGGGCTGTAATCAATATCAACCACCGGCCCGGTACCATTAATTGAATCGGTGATTTCAAGTTTCCTGTTGATGAATAAAAGATTTTGTTTTATTGCATCACTTATAATTATTGGATGCAAAGAATCACTTTGATTTATTTTTACATAGCACGTAGCTGAGTTGCCATAATTAATAGATGGAATTTGAACTTTAAAAAGAGACAACCCTGTTTTATTGATAGGGTATTTTCTTTCTTGAGGAGGAAGAGAATCGGGAGAAGTTGCACCATAATAATCAATGATATATTGCCAATCTGTTAAGCTTAATACAGGTTGCGAAGGATAAAAATCTGAGCCAATATAATTATCCCGGACTATTGGATAATTTTTAAATCCAAAATTAAAAATACCAAGCCTCGGTCCCATTTGAGGTAATATGCCATTTTCCCAGCTTTTGCTATCAAGCAAAGATGGATCGGGCAACATATGGCAGGACTGACAATATATTTTTGCCAAATCTTCTCCCTTTTTAATACTTGATAAAGAGACTTCCGGATGTGTGCTATTCCTGTGATAATTTTTACAGGAGTTTAAAAAAAATAAAGTGAAGAAACTTATTAAGAAAAAAAAATAAAGTTGCCCCGGGTGTTTATTGATTTTTATCATTCTTATTATATAGCTGCTATTATTATAAACTTAATTTTCGAACTTCCCCCTTATTATTTTTTATTTCTACTGAAACCACATTATTATCAATAGTTAAGAAGCGCCCTGATTGTGATAAAAAAGAAGATCCATAACCAATTTCACGCTTTTGTTTTTTACCATTTTTATAGGTGACAATCGCACTTTCATCAAAAGGCGATAAAGGTATCAATTTATCATTTCTATTCAATTCGAAAACTTTCAAAGCGCCTTTATTCTGGCTTGCTGCCATTAATAAATTTCCTTTATTGCTTTTTAAACTTACTAAAGCTTTTCCGTTGCCCGGAATATAAATTCCACTTTGCATAATTGATAAAGGTATAAAATTACCTTTTCCATCGCCTTTAAGTAACAGGCCATTTAATGCATCGTACCTGCCTAAAGTTACTTCTGTTCCAAAATCATTCCCATTAATGAGAACATCAAGGTTACCATCACCATCATAATCATGAACAGACATACCGTTGAGAACAGAAAATTGTGCCTGTGACGGCAGCTCTATCATTGTAAACTTACCATTCCCGTCATTTCTTAAAAATGCTGATGAAAGATAATTTGCGTGTAATTGTAAAGCTCCTTTGCGTTGTTCATCTGTAAAAATAGAATCCATAGTTGCATTGGCAAATGATTTATAGGTTTCATATTTTTTGCGGATGCTGATCATTTGTTTTAAAACGTCATCTCTTGATTGCGCAGGGAATTCTCTTTTTTCTGTATCACTTTGAGAAGTCGGTAAGTACAAAGACGGGAAGGCATCATAGCTGCCGTTATTATCAAAATCCTTTGCAATTATTTTTACCGGATATTGATCACTGGCATGGAAAAAAGAATTTTTTCCCAGGTTCCCAACTATATAATCCATATCACCATCATTATCAAAATCGCCTGACGCAATTGTATTCCACCAACCAATTTTATTACTAATTCCACTTGCTGCAGTCACATTTTTAAATATTCCTTTATCATTTTTAAGAAATGTAACCGGCATCCATTCGCCGGCCAGTATTAAATCGGGCCATCCATCATTATCAAAATCTGTAAATAAAGCATCGCATACCAGGCCGATATTCTTTAAAGCGGGCGCAACTGAATCTGTGACATCTGTAAACTTGATATGGCCATTTTTAGTATCATTCCTGAAAATATAACTGGATACAGGCTTTGGATAATTTCCAGGATCTACTCTGCCGGACACAAACAGATCCAGATCCCCATCCTTATCATAATCTATAGCCCTTACACAAAACTTACTGGTGAAATTTTGCGGTAAAGCCGATGAATCCTCTTTAAAATTGCCCTTGCCATCATTAATATATAATTTATCCTCGTATGAAGCAGTATTGTGCTTAGCCTCATATCCGCCACTGGCTATATAAAGATCAAGATCGCCATCTCCATCAGCATCAAATAATAAAAGACCTTCATCATCACGATCTTTATTAAGTGTATCCTTCCCGTTCAATAAATTTTTTTGAATAAATTTTCCATTGGGTTGTTGTAAAAACATTTGAGCGGAATGTTGGCAGGAACCACCGCTGATAATATCATCCAACCCATTACCATCAATATCCCCAACAGCCAGGGAAGGACCATATTCAGAAAATTTATGTGGAAGTAATCTTTGAATATTAAAATCCACAAAATCATTTTGCTTATGTACATAGTGAATTCCTGTCGAATTAGTTACTTCCTTAAACAATGAACTTTTGTCAATTGCCGGATGTGCCCAACTGTATAATTCATGAGCATCTTTTTTATTAACTACGATGGTTTGATTGGCCGCAACATTTTGTATTACCTGTTCTTTGCCGTCTGGCCATTTAATAACCAGGGAATCTATTTTTGAAACATTACCCAATCCAAAGTGAGGTTCTATTTGCATGGTAGAAAGATAACCACGATACGGAGTTTGCTCATAAGCCTGCTGTTTGCCACCATAATGCAATTCTATCCAGGTTCCTAAACCATTTAAGTTTAAGGAATCTCCCTTTAATTTAACCGCTAAATAATTGGGATGAATTTTTTTGGAATCCATGGAAGTGTTTTCATAAACTGATGCTTCATCATTTATGTTATTCACAACCATATCCATGTCTCCATCATTATCAAGGTCAACATATGCAGCACCGTTTGAAAAAGTGGGCGTATTTAAACCCCATGCAGTCGTCTCATCCCTGAAAGTTAAATTGCCATTATTGTGAAAGGCATAGTTGTGTAATTTCACCTTGGGGATTTGGGATAATATTAAATCCTTACTGGCTATTGTGGCTGATTGTTGGCGAAAGCTGATAAAATCATGATCTGTTATATCTCTTGGAAACCCATTTGTAATTATTATATCGCGAAATCCATCATTATCAAAATCTGTAACCAGCGGGCACCAACTCCAGTCTGTTTGTGAAATGCCCGCGAAAAATCCTATATCACTGAAAATTGGATCACCAACAGAATCATTTGAATTTACTCTTGGCCCCTGGTTAAGCTGGAGTGAGTTTCTTACGTATTGATATTGATAACCATAAAAATCACTATTCAGATACGTTTGATAATTATCGGAGCCCATCATCATCTTTTTCCGGTAATTATCTTCAGGATTCATATCGAGTTCTACTACATCCGATAATCCATCATTATTAATATCTATTACATCCTGGCCCATTCCATTAGCTGATGTATGTTTAAAATAAGTGCTGGCTTTATCCGTAAAAGTTCCGTCGTGGTTGTTGATATATAATAAGTCGTTTGAATTAAAATCATTGGTAACAAAAATATCTTTCCAACCATCTTTGTTAAAATCGGCAATAGTAACTCCATGCCCATAGCCTTCTATAGTTACACCAGCTTGTTTGGTAACATCCGTAAATACAGGATGCTTTAACACAGGATTCCAATCATTACGGTATAATCGTCCGGTACTGGGAAAAGAACCATCCTTAATTTTTGGGCGAAATACAGAAGGATTATAGCCCGGTAAAATTTCATTAACAGCCAGGTACATATCTAAATCGCCATCATTGTCGTAATCAAAAAATGAAGCCATAGTTGACTGGGTTGTATCATTTAATCCATACTCCGCGGCCATTTCTTTAAAAACAGGTACCCCGTTTTTATCTAATCCCTGGTTTATATATAAGAGATTTTGTCGTTTTTGTGGATCTTTTTCCATTGAAACACAAACATAAATATCCATCCATCCATCATTATTAATATCTACAACTGAAACACCTCTGCACCATCTGCCTTCTCCATCCACTCCTGCTTCCTTTGTTACATCATCAAATTTAAGTTTCCCTTTATTCAAATATAATTTATTGGATACCACGTTCCCTGTAAAATAAATATCCTGCAAACCGTCATTATTAAAGTCTCCAATACCTACACCTCCACCATTATAAATATTGGTAACATCAATTGGATTTAAGGAATCATTTTCAATAATTTTATTATTAAAATGAATACCAGATTCGTCCGAAGAAATTTGTTTAAATAAAGTTTTCTTTTGCTGGTGGCATGATATGATAGAGAGAATTGAAAAAAAGAATAATAAAGGTCTCCAATGTTTCATTGTGGGAATTTTTTAAAACTTAAAAATAACGATTACAAAAAAATATTTATCAAATAATTTTTCGCACAGCTAAATTG
>DATCMY010000238.1:0-3580 GCA_036565505.1 Hanamia sp. | reverse complement strand
AGAAGATGAGCAAAAAGGAGCTTCCCGTGCTGCTTATGGCGAGGCTGTTTTAAAGAACCTGGCCATACAACTTACGCAGGAATTTGGAAAAGGTTTTGATTTGCGGAACCTGAATAATATGCGGGCTTTTTATAAGGCTTTTCCAATTTGGAACGCACTGCGTACCGAATTGAGCTGGACACATTACCGGATTATTTCGCGAATGGAAACGCAGGAAAAGCGAAGCTATTATATTCAGCAATCAATAGACAACGGCTGGAACAGCAGGCAACTGGAACGCAATGTTCATACACTTTATTTTGAAAGAAGCGTTACAGGTAAGCGTTCAAAAAAGATAGCGCCAAGGGCGGAGAAATCACTGGTAAAAGATCCCTATATATTTGAGTTTCTCGGTATGAATACAGATGAAAAATTGACAGAGAAAAAGATAGAATCTGCCCTTATCAATCACCTGCAAAAATTTCTGCTTGAACTGGGGAAAGGATTTGCTTTTGTGGCCCGCCAGCAACACATCGTAACTGACACTTCTGATTTTTATATTGACCTGGTATTTTATAATTATTATCTCAAATGCTTTGTACTTATTGATCTGAAAGCGGGCAAACTTACACACCAGGATATCGGGCAGATGGATATGTATGTGCGTATGTACGAGGAATTGAAAAAATCACCCGAAGATAGTCCCACCATTGGAATTATTCTTTGTGCAGAGAAAGATGAAGCGGTAGTAAAATATTCCGTATTGGCAGAAAATAAAAAACTATTTGCTTCCAAATACCTCATGTACCTGCCTAAAGAAGAAGAATTGAAACAGTTGATTGAACAGGACAGGCAATTGTTTGATTTGAATAAGGAGGTTGCATCAAAAAAACAATTTTCCCGCAAAAAGAAATTAAAGAATGAAACTACACTTCGACAGTAACCAGGAATATCAATGGGATGCCGTTAAATCTATCACCGATATATTTGAAGGCCAGCTTTTGAGTACCGGTGATTTTGAATTTTCTATGATTGCTACCGGCGCTTTGCTTTCCGAGAATGGCTTTGGGAATAAACTTACTTTAAATGAAGACCAGGTTTGGGAAAATATTCAAACCATCCAGCAACGCAATGAGATAAAAACGGCTAATGCTGAATTTCAGGGAATGAATTTTTCCATTGAAATGGAAACTGGAACCGGTAAAACTTATGTGTATCTCAGGACAATTTATGAATTACAAAAGTTGTATGGTTTTAAAAAGTTTGTAATCGTAGTTCCGTCAGTTGCCATTCGTGAAGGCGTATTAAAGAACCTGCAAATTACCCACGAACATTTTCAATCCCTGTACGATAAAGCGGCCATTAATTTTGATATTTACGACAGCAGGAAAGTTAGCAATCTCCGTGGCTTTGCATCTAATAACGCCATTCAAATATTGGTCATCAATATTGATTCTTTTGCCAAAGATGAAAACATCATCAACAAACCAAACGATAAACTAACTGGAAAGAAACCAGTTGAATTTATACAAAGTTGTAACCCTATCGTTATAGTGGATGAACCTCAAAATATGGAAACGCAGATTCGTAAGAGGGCTATTGAAAATTTGAATCCGCTTTGCACACTTCGTTATTCCGCAACGCATACTAACCTTTACAACTTAATGTATTCTTTGAACCCGGTAAAGGCTTATGACCTTGGTTTGGTAAAGCAAATAGAAGTGGATTCAGTAATGAGTGAGAATGCGATGAATGAAGCGTTTATCCAGTTAGAGAGTGTGAATGCCACGAAAACCAGGATCACTGCAAAAGTGAAAATTGATTGCAATACTGATAAAGGTGTTATAAAGAAATCGGTTACGGTAAGGTCTGGAGATGATTTATATAAACTGAGCAATCAAAGAGAAATTTATAAAGATGGTTTCATTGTTGATGAAACAGATGCGGGAAATGGAAGTATCAGTTTGACCAATGGAATTACACTTTCTGTTGGTGAATCACAGGGCGGAATGAATGATGAAGTAATGAAATTCATGATTCGCAAAACAGTAGAAGAACATTTGAAAAAAGAAAATGCTTACAAGGATAAAGGCATCAAAGTACTTTCATTGGTTTTTATTGACAGGGTAAAAAATTATCGTGAATATGATGCAAATGGCAATCCTGTAAAAGGAAAATTTGCGCTATGGTTTGAAGAAGTTTACCTGCATGAAATATCAAAGCCCGTATTTAAGAATTTACTACCTTATACAGTAGCTGAAGTGCATAACGGTTATTTTTCCCAGGATAGCAAAGGCAGGGTAAAAGACACAGGAGGTGAAACACAGGCAGATGATGAAACCTATAAACTCATTATGCAGGAAAAAGAAAAATTATTGGATGTAAATACACCACTGCGTTTCATATTCAGCCATTCTGCGCTTCGTGAAGGTTGGGACAATCCCAATGTATTCCAGATATGCACGCTTAATGAAACAAAATCAGAAATTAAAAAACGGCAGGAAATAGGAAGAGGATTAAGATTGCCTGTTAACCAGGCAGGCGACCGAATATTTGATAAAAACATCAACAGGCTAACTGTAGTTGCCAATGAATCTTATGAAGACTTTGCAAAAGCCTTACAGCAGGAAATTGAACAGGATTGCGGCGTAGATTTTAAAGGAAGAATAAAAGACAAGTCAAAACGGGAAAAAGTAAAATTGAGCAGAGGGTACGGTTCGGAAGCCTTTATGGAAATCTGGAATAAAATAAAATATTGTACCCGCTATAGTGTAAAATATGATACGGCTGATCTGGTTGTACTTGCAGCAAAAGCTGTAAAAGAAATGCCTGAAACAAAAAAGCCTGCTATAAGATCAACAAAGAAAAAAGTATTGATTACTGACGATGGTATTGAAGGGCAATTAGTAAGTGATAGCGGCGATGACAGCTATGCTTTGCAATTTGAAATACCTGATATGCTTGGTTATATTCAAGGCAAAACAGAATTGACCCGAAGCACTATTTTAGAAATATTAAAAAGATCAGGCAGGATAAATGAATTACTGCTGAATCCGCAATTGTTTATGGACAATGCGGTTGTTGCGATAAAATACGAACTATACGAATTAATGATTAATGGCATTAAGTATGAAAAAATTGGCGGTAAGCTTTATGAAATGAAATTGTTTGAGGATAATGACCTGGAAATATATCTCGATAATTTTACTCACATAGTTTCTGATCCTGATAAAACTATTTATGAAAATTATATACCGCTTGATTCAACCGTAGAAAACAATTTTGCCAAAGACTGTGAAAGCAGCGAGAACATTGATTTTTATTTTAAACTTCCATTCTGGTTTAAAATTGATACGCCAATTGGCAGCTACAATCCTGATTGGGCCATCGTTAAAAAAGGAGAGAAGAGAATATATTTTGTTGCTGAAACAAAAAGTAGTGGCCAGGAATTAAGAGGTAGTGAAGAAATGAAAGTCAAATGTGGCAGAAAGCATTTCAGGGAATTTGAAGGCGTGAAATTTGAGCAGGTGAGTAAGGTGGTGGATTTGAATTGAGAATTCCAATAAAAGCGCATCTACAGTTTTAAAAAGCGCATGCGCAT
>DATCMY010000237.1:0-16504 GCA_036565505.1 Hanamia sp. | reverse complement strand
CATGAACACCTACAACTAATGTTTTTTCTATATCAGCCGTACGGCTTGGGCCCGCGGCAAATGTTATAAATGATGGAAGATGATTGCCATATTTTTCTTTCATTTCTTTAAGTACATCACGGGTATCATACACTAATTGATCTACATAAGCTATGCAAATATGCACCGGGGCATAAGCGCTCACAGTACGGCCACTTTGCTGGGCGCTGCTCATTACAATGGCGCCTGTTCTAGCTACAAGATAATTACAGGAAGTAATGGAAGCATCGCAATTGGCCAGGTTTGATTGATTCAATTCTGGGAAACCTTCTTCTTTAAATAATTTTGTAAGATTATTTTCAACACAATAAATATTTTTCCACTTTTGTTGAGTGACCAGTTTTTTCAATTGAATTTTCAAATCTGCTTCATTCATGCAAAAAGCAAATTTGCCCAACAATTTGGTAAACTCTTCGGCAAATAAAAGTTCAAGCTCTTGTGTTTGGGGTTGAAAAACAGAAGTATTCCCCTCGCTTTTCGGAAAAGGCAAAGGCACCGGATTACTCAGTGCCTCTCTTATTTTTTTTAAAATTTTTTCTTTAGAAGAAGAAACTTTCATCGTAACATATTTTAGATAGGTGTATCAACTGCACCTGCGCCAAGAACGGGAGAATCTATCACACCGTCTTTTGGATTGTCAATAAAGTCTAACGCTTTCTTTTCTTCATATGGCCGCTTGCCTATCAACGCTTCCACATCACTTTGAAACAACACTTCCCTTTTTAATAATTCTTTGGCAAGTATTTCCACTTCATTTTTCTTTTCAGTCAGCAATGCTTTAGTTCTTTCAAATGCCATTTCTATTAATTTGCGAACCTCCTGATCAATCATTTTTCCAGTTTCCTCACTAAAAGGTTTTGTAAAAGTGTTTTCCTGTTGAGGATCATAAAAACTCACATTACCTATTTTATCATTCATCCCATAAACCGTTACCATCGAATAGGCAATCTTGGTTATTTGCTGCAAATCGTTGCTGGCCCCGGTGGATATTTTTCCAAAGAAAATAGTTTCTGCAGCCCTGCCTCCTAATGTCATACAAATTTGGTCGAGCAATTGATCCGTATTGTACAGATATTGTTCCCTGGGTGTATACTGAGCATAACCCAAAGCAGCGGTACCTCTTGGCACTATCGTTACTTTTAATAACGGATAAGCATGCTCGAGGAACCAACCACAAATTGCGTGGCCCGCTTCATGATATGCAATGATCTCCTTTTCTTCCGGTAAAATAATTTTATTCTTTTTCTCAAGTCCGCCTATAACCCTGTCAATGGCATCCTGAAAATCACTCATATCAACTGCTTCTTTTCCTTTACGGGCCGCTATCAATGCCGCTTCATTACACACGTTCGCAATATCTGCTCCTGCAAATCCAGGAGTTTGTTCGGCCAGTTTATGGACATCAAGTGTTTGGGAAACTTTAATCGGTAAAAGATGTACTTTAAAAATGGCTTCACGACCCACAAGATCAGGACGGTCAATTGTGATCTGCCTGTCGAACCTTCCAGGGCGCAATAAAGCACTGTCAAGCACATCGGGCCTGTTGGTAGCTGCAAGAATAATAATTCCTAAGTCAGTGCCAAAACCATCCATTTCTACCAATAACTGATTCAAGGTATTTTCCCTTTCATCATTACTCATCATCATATTTTTTCCACGGGCACGGCCTATAGCGTCTATCTCATCAATAAAGATGATACAAGGCGCTTTTTCTCTTGCCTGCTTAAATAAATCACGAACACGGCTGGCACCCACGCCTACAAACATTTCTACAAAATCACTTCCACTCAGGCTGAAGAATGGGACCTGTGCTTCTCCGGCAACTGCTTTTGCCAATAAAGTTTTCCCTGTACCGGGAGGGCCTACCAATAATGCGCCTTTGGGAATTTTACCACCAAGGTTGGTATATTTTTTAGGATTTTTTAGAAAATCAACAATTTCCATTACCTCCACTTTTGCTTCATCAAGGCCGGCTACATCGCCAAAGTTGATATTAACCCTTGTACCTTTTTCAAAAAGAGTAGCTTTAGATTTTCCGATATTAAATATACCACCAGGGCCACCGGCACCGCCGCCGCCGCCTACTTTACGCATCATCATTATAAATACCAAAGCAATTAAAAGTATGGGTAATAGTGTGCTGATAATCTGTCCGAATAATTCTCCCTCATCGCCAGGCCTGTCCGGCACTTGTTTTACATCCGGATTTTCCTTATAAAACTGAGCTATTTGATTGGCAAAAACATCATCTTTTATTATTCCAAAATAAGCTTGTGGGCCATCAGTAATTTTTTTAACCGCATCAAAATTAGCCCCAAATATTTTTTGATAAAATGCCTGGTTGCTATCCAGCTTTTGAGGATAAATAGTAATCCGCACTATTTTTTTATTGCCTACGGTTTTTATCTCTTTAACATCGCCCATGCGAAGCATGGTATAAAATTGAGTATTATCAATTTCTACTCCTGTGCCACTAGTAGTTCTGAAAAGATTATAACCGATAATAACGGCAAATATGATCCCATATACCCAATAGATACTAAGTTTAGGACGCTTTTTTGGATCTTCCTCTTTCTCCTCCAGGTTAGGATTTAGTCTTTTTTGTATTGATTTCTTTTTCTTTTCTTCAGTTGCCATAGCTTCTTGCCCTCGCAATATTTTTCATCTTATTTCCTTATTTTTTAAGAATAAGACTTTTGTTTTAATATAATGTGTTATGTAAGATTCTATTATTTTTTGATTTAATGTTCCGCTATTGAAGCATCGCTCCACATTTCTTCCAGCCTGTAAAATTTTCTTGGCTCCGGCAACATAATATGGACTACCGCATTTACATAGTCAATCAATATCCATTGCTCTCCCTGCCGCCCTTCGTGTTTATAGGGAATTTCATTGCATTTCTTTTTCACCTCTTCTTCCACAAAATCAGCAATAGCCTTTAATTGTACGGGATTCGATGCTTCGCAAATGATAAAAAAATCTGTAACGGCTTCTGGAATTTTTTTAAGGTCAAGGCTTACGATCTTTCCGCCTTTTTTTTCCTGAATAGCATGAATAATAGCTTTAAATATTTTGCTATTTCGCGTTAACCTTGTTACAGTCGATTTTTTTCTTTTATCTAATAAAGTTAAATTATTCAAATGTTGTTTTTTTTCTCTTTTCGTTTTTTTTCCGAATCTGCGAAAATAAATTTAATTCTTTTAGATTGCAGATTTATAAACAAAATTTGCATCTATTTTACCAAAAATAACTAATTCTTTTATTAATCCTTTTCTTATGCCCTATGCTGCCAATAAAATTTTAGTTCTGGAAAAAGTGGATAGTACCAACAACTATGCCATGGCATTGATTCAAAGAGCAGAAGCTAACGATGGAAACGCCGTATTCGCCATGGAACAAACTAATGGAAAAGGAAGACGGGGAAAGTCGTGGAATAGCCATATTGGAGATAATATTATATTATCAATCACTGCTCAAATGCAGTGGCTTCCTGTATCAAAGCAATTTGAACTGAGTGTGGCGGCAGCGCTGGGTTGCCATGATTTTGTTTCAAAACATAATCCTTCAACAACAAGTATAAAATGGCCAAATGATATTTTTATAAATGACAGTAAGGCAGGAGGTATTTTAATAGAAAATCTGATTAAAGGTACTTTATGGCAGTGGACTGTAATTGGTATCGGAATTAATATAAACCAGGTAGATTTTGAAAAATATAATTTACCACCCGTTTCGCTAAAACAAATTACAGGAAATGATTATAACGTTTTGAAAATGGCTGAAGAACTTCATGCATTAGTCCTGAAAAGAATAGGTGAACTAAAATCCGGAGAATTTTCAAAAATGCTGGAAGAATATAATGAGAACTTATATGGAAAAGGCCGTTTGGCAAAACTCAAAAAACAAAATATTGTTTTTGAAACGAAAATTGTCGGCGTTTCGAATGCAGGGCAATTAATTACCAATGACGCTTTGGAAAGGCGTTTTAATTTTGATGAAGTTGAGTTTAAGGGTTTTATTCAATAAATTCAGGCTTCTTCCGCCTTTCTGGCTTCCACTTCAAATTTATTTGCGTAATACCCATTCTTCAAACTCTCCCATACATATTGTCATCTACTTTTTCAGTCAATGACGCACCAGGCACACAAACCACTACCTTTTCCGGATTGGTGAGGTTCGCCCACACATCTTCAATGCTGTTTTCAACATGAAATGATTTTGTGATTGTTGTATTCATAATTGATCAATTTGCTCCGCAAAAGCGGTGAGTTATACAATAGTTGAAATGAGTGACATTACGGTGTTGATTTATTGCCACCGCTGGTCATCAAAAAAGACTTTTGTAAGAAAAGCAGGCCGCACTCACGCGGCCCCACTCTTTTTTTAAAAGTATTTTATTTGTCGTATGCCCCTTTTTCTTTCAATGCCTTCCACACTTTGAATGGTGTGATCGGAATATCCAGATGCGTAATTCCGAATGGAGATAGGGCATCTATTATTGCGTTGGCAATTGCCGGTGGAGAACCAACCGTTGGGGACTCCCCTACGCCTTTAGCGCCTATTGGGTGGTGCGGCGAAGGAGTTACCACATGCCCCGTTTCCCATTTGGGCGATTCTACTGCTGTTGGCACCAGGTAATCCATAAAGGTTCCGTTAAGGATATTACCAGCTTCATCATAAATTAATTCTTCGTACATGGCCGGGGCAATGCCTTGTGTAAGGCCACCATGCACCTGTCCCTGCACGATCATTGGGTTAATGATATGGCCACAATCATCAATGGCTACAAATCGGCGAACATGGATACCGCCTGTTTCTTTATCAAGATCCACTACGCAGATATAGGCGCCGGAAGGAAATGTGAGGTTTGGAGGATCATAATAATGAGTTGCCTCAAAACCCGCTTCCATTCCCTGGGGGAAATTAGTATAAGCTGCAAAAACGATTTCCTGTATGGTCTTTGCTTTTTCAGGCGCGCCTTTTACTGAAAATTTGCCAGGTTCCCATTCCAGGTCATCTTCGCTAACCTCCAGTAAATAAGCAGCAATCTTTTTTGCTTTATCGAGAAGCTTTCTTGCTGCCACTGCTGCTGCCGCTCCTGCTGTTGGTGTGCTCCGGCTTGCATAGGTACCTAAGCCATAGGGAGCTGTATCGGTATCGCCCTCTTCCACCTGGATATTTTCAGCCGGGATACCCAACACTTCAGCGATTATCTGGGCATAGGTAGTTTCATGGCCCTGGCCCTGCGACTTTGTGCCAAAACGTGCAATGGCTTTACCTGTTGGATGTACACGGATTTCGGCACTGTCAAACATTTTGATCCCCAGGATATCGAAATCTTTGGAAGGTCCTGCTCCAACAATTTCTGTAAAAGTGGAAATGCCAATTCCCATTAATTCACCCTTAGCACGTTTTTCTACCTGCTCCTTTCGGAGATCATGATAGCCAATAGCATCCATTGCCTTTTGTAAACCAGCGTGGTAATCTCCACTGTCATAAATCCAGCCGGTAGGAGATTTCCAGGGGAAGTCTTCTTTTTTAATAAAATTATCCATGCGCAATTGTGCAGGATCTTTGCCTATCTCCAAAGCATAACGGTCGGTCATGCGTTCAATAGCATGCACAGCTTCTGTTACACGGAATGAGCACCGATAGGCCACACCTCCCGGAGGTTTGTTGGTATAAACAGCATCAGCTTCCATATAGGTAGTGCCATAATCATAAGAACCGGTAGCTATGGAAAACATGCCGACAGGAAATTTGGAAGGATTGGCTGAAGCATCGGTATAGCCATGATCTGCCAATACCTTAAACCTGGTTGCCAGGATTTTTCCCTCCTTAGTACCTGCCATTTCCGCCGTGATGTGATAGTCGCGGGCAAATGAATCTGCCTGCAGGTTTTCACTTCTGTCTTCAATCCATTTAACGGGTTTGCCTACAAGAAAAGAAACAGCAATGGCAATAACATAGCCCGGATATACGGGTACTTTGCCCCCAAATCCGCCCCCGATATCCGGAGAAACCACCCTTATTTTTCTTCTGTTAATCCAACATGCCCGGCCACCAGGGCAAACACGGTTCGAATTACGTGAGGTGCCTGTGTTGTCATATACATCGTAAGGTGGTTATTTATCTTATCATAATCAGCTACGCAACCACATGTTTCTATTGATGCTACGTGTATACGAGGTATGTACATTTGTTCTTTAACTACCACATCGGCCTCAGAAAATACTTTCTCAGTTTTTTCTTTATCCCCTATTTCCCAATGCCAGATGTGGTTATCGGTCTTACCCGGCTTATCTGTCCGGAGCACCGGTGATGAAGGATCCATTGCTTTAAAAGGATCTACAAGCGCCTGCATAGGTTCGTATTCAACTTTTACTGCTTCGCGGCCATCGCGTGCTGCGTACCGGCTGGTTGCTATTACTGCCGCTACTTCCTGGGCCTGGTACATTACTGTATCAGTAGGCAATACCATTTGTGTGTCGGACATGATAGTAGGCATCCAATGGAGATTATATTTTTCCAGGTCCTTCCCGGTAATTACCGCAACCACTCCCGGCACTTTCATTGCCTCAGAAATGTCTATGTTTTTTATTTTGGCATAGGTATACGGGCTGCGGGTAATATCCATGTACAGCATTCCATCCAACTTGATATCATCTACATAATGGCCCTTACCCTGAATAAACCGGATATCTTCCTTTCTTTTCATGGAATGGCCCATACCGCTGATCGCTTTTGATGTTTTACATTGTATCATAATGATCTTAATTGAAATTTTGATAAATAAGATTTAAACAAATTGAGGTTCTGTAGAGGCTGGTTCCACACCACGGTTTTTTGCACTTGCATACTCAATAGCCTTTACGATATTATTGTATCCGGTACACCGGCAGAGATTACCGGATATACCCCACCGGATTTCTTCTTCCGTTGGATTGGGGTTATTCTCCAGCAATTCTATCGAACGCATAATCATGCCCGGAGTGCAAAATCCACAATGGAGACCATGGTTTTCTTTGAAACCTTCCTGTAATGGATGCAGGTGACCATCTGCACCGGCAACACTTTCAATAGTCCTGACGGATTTTCCGTTTGCCTGCACAGCGAGGATTGTACAGGATTTTACAGATTTGCCATCTAATAATATGGTACATGCACCACAACTGGTGGTATCGCAGCCAATATGTGTACCGGTAAGATTAAGGTTTTCACGAATGAAGTGTACCAGCAGCATGCGTGGTTCCACATCCTGGGTATGTTGTTCGCCGTTTACTGTTACTGTTATTTCCATTTTTCCCGATTTTAAAATGTTTAATTGATTAATATTTTAATGGCTGCTTATTTTGATATCCTTTCAACAGCTTTATGAATCATCCGCTTCACCAGCACAGCGACCATAGCACGTTTGTATTCTTCGCTGCCACGCAAATCAGCGGAAGGACTGCAATCTTCAGATGCGTATTTGGCCGCTTCAGCAATGGTTTCATCTGTAATTGGTTTGCCTATTAATGCCTTTTCACTTCGCGATGCACGTAATGGTACAGGATTTACATTGGTAAGGCCTATACCTGCTGCAGTGCAAACGCCTTTGCTGTCAAGCGTTAGCTGTATTGCTACACTGGCTGTGGCATAGTCACCTACCTTTCTTTCCAGTTTGTGATAGGCGCTACCGGTTCCGGCAGGAGGTACAGGAATTTGAATTTCTGTAAGAATTTCTCCAAACTGTAATTCCGTCATGTAAAACCCATGAAAGAATTCATCAATGGGAATACTTCGTTCTCCATCGGAACCTGTTGCTATAATGGTGGCATTTAAAGCCAGCATTACAGCAGGATGGTCGTTGGCCGCATCGCCATGAGCGAGGTTGCCACCGATGGTACCCCTGTTGCGAACCTGAGGGTCGGCAATGAGTTTAGTAACATCGGCAAAAATGGGGAAATGTTTTTTCAACAGGTCAGAGTGTTCAATTTCAGCTTCCCGGGTAAGGGCGCCAATTTTTATAACACCGCCTTCTTCTTTGATGTGCGCAAGACCGGGAATGCCATTAATATCAATGAGTCATTCAGGATTTGCAAAGCGAAGTTTCATCATGGGTATCAGGCTATGGCCACCTGATAGAACTTTGGCTTCTTCTCCATATTTGTGTAGCATCGAAATGGCCTCGGCTAAGGTGCCGGGGGATTCGTATTGAAACGACTGAGCAATCATAGTTGTATATTTATTTATTTACAATAAAACTCTACGATAAAGAAATGTATTTTTCAATAATGGATTATTTCATCCCTACAAATAACATGTCCAAAAAATCCTTGAAACAATGATCTTAATCAGTTGATTTCCGTTTTTAGGTCATAGGAAATTCAACAATTCTATTGCCTCTGTTCTTAAACAAAAAATACCTGATCTTCCCAACAATAAAGAGTAAGCTGCCATTGAGCCAAACACCTGAAAAAATAAATGCTACTCCGATATAATACAAAGCAAGCCCGCCTCCTATCGCTATACTAAATAAAATATAGGTTGATCCTGCTAAAGCCAATAGCAGCGCATATTTTGTCCTGTTACCGCGATAATTAAAAATAATACTGACAAGTGTAATTGCACAAAAAAGTACTGAAAGCAAAAAGGTGGTTGAGGATGAATGGGTATGTGTGTCGGTGAAAGTTCCGGCCTGGTCACATAGAACAAATGTACTCGAAAACGCCATGAAACAAAATGGGCATTTAGGTAGTAATACAAGCATGAGACCCGTGAAAAAACCGAATTTTTTCTTATCGCGTGTCAAAGTGTATTTATCAAGTTTTCGGCAATGTTTTTTCTCAACTACCATAGCAGTATTTAAAAAAAATCAATAACAATAAAAAATCAATAACAATAATAAAGTTACCTTTTTTATAGAATAAAAAAATATTCTTTTGACCGTGAAATCTTCCTCAAAAAGCAGGCCCAATTGGATGGGTTTCTCCTTTAAAATTCTGTTTGTAATTGTCTTAATAACAGGAAGCCGCTACTTGATGGAAGCAGACAATGGCCAGCCCTTACAGATCAGCATTCAAAGCTTCCTTCTGAAATAAAAAAAATCAGATCCTGTTATTCGCGCTGTGCTTTTACCTGTGCAGGGGTTATAGCATCCGGTATTTTATTACCCAAACTGTTGCGTATGTAATTCAACACATCAGCTATTTGGTCATCGTTTAAATAATTTTGCGCGAGCATTTGCCCATTGTATTTCTTATCATTAACAACTATTTCCCCGGTTTGTCCTTCCAGTACTATATTGATTAATGAATCAGCAGGTTTTTTTAAATAATCAGATGTTGCTAACGGAGGATAAATATCATTTGGATCTTTTCCATCCTGCATATGGCAACTCATGCAATAGGTGGTATATACTTCTTTGCCACGTTCTATGCTTTTGGGCAGATCATACTTTTGAAAAAACGCAGTACAAACAAAAAATATACTTAGAGTGACCATTACAGATATGAATACCTTCTTCATTTAATGAAATATTTTAAATACAAATTTTTAATTGCCCAATACCTTTTGCCAATTGCCTCTCCGCCACTAAACTTCCTTAATATTAAATGGCAATCTCCTGATGCGTTTACCGGTAGCGGCATAGATAGCATTGCATAATGCTGGTGCAAATGGGGGTAAACCCGGTTCGCCAACACCTTTGATAATTGGTCCGCCATTGGCGAGGATATGTACTTCCACTGTTGGCACTTCATTAATGCGCACTATTGGATTATTATTATAATTGGTCTGTACTGTTTGTCCTTTATCGAACGTAATTCCATTTTTAATGGCGGCTGTTAATGCCATTACCGCGGCGCCTTCTACCTGCGCTTTTACCATATCAGGATTTACTACAGTTCCCAAATCAATTACCGCATATACTTTTTCAATTTTTACACCGGTTCCTTGTTTTGAAACTTCTATTACATAGCCACCAAGGCCTGCAAAAAATTCATATTGTGCCACACCACGGCCCCAGCCGGCAGGTAATGGTTTATTCCAGTTAGAAACTTCTTTCAGCTTTAGCAAAACTGTTTTTGTATCAGAATCTTTGGTGAGCATTTCCAGGCGGAATGCCATCGGATCTTTTTTTGCTTTTACCGCCATTTCATCAATAAAACATTCATGCGCAAATGCCAGGGTAGTACTGGTTACAGCCCGCCATGCAGCAACGGGGATATGAAAGTCTGAATATACATACAGGTTCTTCATGTTTGGAATTTCATACTTCTGCTCACTGATGCCTTCAGTCATCGTCCCGTCTGTTTTTGTTTTATCATAATTTTCCTTTTGTGAGGCATTCAGAGAAGGGGCTATTACTTTGTGCTGGAAAGCAACCGCTTTACCATCAGCCGACAAAGCGCCTTTCATTGCAGAGAAGGTCATAGGGCGGAAAGGGCCTTGTTGGGTATCATCTTCTCTTGTCCAGATTACTTTTACGGGCTTGCCGATTTTTTTGGAAAGCTGAACTGCTTCGCCAATAAAATCTGTATATAAGCGACGTCCAAAAGCGCCACCGCTAAACAATACATTTACTTTAAGGTTCTCTTCCGGTATACCATATTCTTTTGGAAAACCGTTCATGATGCCACCGGGTACTTGCGTGGATGCCCAAATTTCCAGCTTATTTCCATCATACCAATTCGCCACACAATTCATGGGTTCAATGGGAGAATGCGATACCATCGGGGTTTCATAAAAAGCATCGAGTTTTAACGGCGCTTCTGTATATGCTTTGTCAAAATCTCCCTGGTTATGATCAATTACGCCTTCATTTTTTGACAGGTCACGAAGACTTTGTTCATAGTCTTTTGAATTAAATTTTTCATTTCCCTGGTAATCCCACTTAACGGTAAGCGCCTTGCGCCCTTGCAAAGCAGCCCAGTAATTCTCCCCAATTACAGCAATACCTTCATATTTATATTTACCAAAACTTCTTTCGCATTTTTCCACCCGCAATACTCCTTTTACTTTTTTTGCAGCCGTATCATCGTAACTCAGCAGCCTGGCTCCAAATACCGGGCAATGTTCAATAGAGGCATATACCATTCCGGGTACCTCTACATCAATACCAAATATGGCTTTGCCGGATGACTTCAGCGGAATGTCCGGCCGCATTACCTTCTTCCCTAATAATTTAAAATCTTTCGGGTCTTTTAGTTTAGGCTCTTTGGGTACTTCTAATTTTGCAGCCGCTTCTGCCAGTTCACCATAGCCTATGCTTTTACCGGAAGGTTTATGAAAAACTTTTGCATCTGCAGCATAACATTCTTCCACCGGAACATTCCATTGTGTACCGGCAGCTTTTACCAGCATCTCACGGGCAGAAGCACCCACTTTTCTCAGGTCATAATAACTTGAGCGCACCGAGCTGCTGCCACCTGCAGATTGCCTGGGGCCGAATTTTTTTTCGCCACCGGTTTGTTTAATGGTAACCTGATCCAGTGTTACTTCAAGCTCTTCTGCAATGAGTGAAGGAATAGATTGAAAAGTACCCTGCCCCATTTCTGGCTTTGTATTAAAGAGGGTAATTGCGCCGGATTTTTCTATGATAATATAGGGCGTCAATTCATATAAAGAGAGATCATTACTAAGATTGGCAACTTCGGCAATACCGTTATTGCCTTTTACTGAAAGTCCCATAATGAAACCAGCGCCGGTAATGCCGGTTAATTTTATAAAATTGCGACGGTTTATGTTTGATACTGTTTTTTCCATGATCGGGGGTTGAAAAGTTTAAAATATTTATTAGGCCACCTTACTAACAGAATATGTTGTTCGCTCAATTTGCATTTTATTAAAATATAAATTGAACACCTGTTTTACGTTTATATTAATTCTGCTGCGCGATGAATGGCGCTCCGTATCCTTTGATAGGTGCCGCACCGGCAGAGATTACCCTGCATAGCCGCATCAATATCCGCATCCGTAGGCCTGGGCTTTCTTTTTAGCAATGCAACCGCACTCATAATTTGCCCCGACTGGCAATAACCACATTGAGGCACCTGCATTTCAATCCATGCTTTTTGTACAGCATGGTCTATGTTTTCAGAAATGCCTTCGATAGTAGTTATTTTTTTACCCGAAGCAGCGGCAACGGGAAAGCTGCAGGAGCGGATGGGGGTGCCTTCCAGGTGAACGGTACAAGCACCGCATTGCGCAATACCGCAGCCAAACTTGGTTCCTTTCAGTCCTACAAAATCACGTATCGCCCATAGCAAAGGCATTTGCGGATCTACGTCCACTGTGTAATTTTTGTTGTTGACATTTAAAGTGTACACTGCCATAGTTCGTAATTTAAAAGATGTGAGATATACGGATCCAACGATGCCGTAGTATTAAATAATAAATTTACGAAGTTTAGCTCATTCAATCCTTTTTTGATTTATTCAAATTTTTATTTTCTTAAAAAAGTTATCCAAATTCAAAACCGAAGGGTGAATAAAAAAATGCTGCTAATACTTAATCCGGTATTATAGAATGCAAGTTTTGTTTTTGTAAATGATGGTTCATGAATTGCACTCTTCCTGCAATTTGAGGTAATGAAGAAAAAATTGATTCTAATAGAATGTGAGAAGAGTTCCTGCAAATAAAAAAATCCATTACTCTTGCCAGGGTTCATTTTATTTTATACGATGTGGGATTTCGATACACCTGTGGGCTACCTGCCACCTACCTCCTTCGTATCCGCTGCGTTATTAGTGCGTTAATTAACGCAGTGGTAACGCAGTGGAACACTATCAATACCAAAGGAGGCAGGAGTTTGGTAAAAGGGGGAGAAGATGCCTGGCCCGACAAATAATTCTATTTAAACCTGGGTTGGGGTTCTGAATGTTTCAATCAACAGGAAATAATACCCGGCCTTTGATTACTATGACAAAATTACCACCGGTTTTCTTTTTAATACCTGAATAGAATCTCCTACACTTATTATTCCCTCGCTTCCACCTAAAACATTCTGCCCGAATAAAACTTTATTATTGGTCATGCGATACTTTGCCAATGATTTTAAAGGTTCTTTTCCTGCAATGCCTGTATCCTGGTTGGTGGTAGTAATGACACAACGGGCACAAAGTTTAACACCATAAAAATTCATATCATTAATGAGAAAATGTCCCATAGTATCTTCTTCAAAAGGGATTCCCCCGATAAATACGATATTGGGGCGGAATCGATTCATAGGTAAGGGTTCTTCTAAATGGCTGTTCAGGTCATCTAATGATGATTGGCCAATTAATAGTATTGGGTAACCATCTGCAAAACTAGTAATATCATTATGTAAGGCATATTTATAATCTACCTTTCTGTTGGTGGATTCCGGCATATACACCAGTCGGCACGATACCCCCAATTGAACAGAAAACCAATCATCAGCTTCCTTATTTATGTATTGGCCTTCGCACCAATCGTCCCATACTTTTACCATGCTATTAGTATTTGTTGGCTCAGGCACCAGGGGAAGAATAAGTTTTGCCGAAAGTGCATTTTTATGATACACTAAAAGATTATCTCTTTCAATAGCTGTCCGCAACAAAGCCATTGCGGAGTATTCTCTTTGGGTTAAGAAAAGGTTATTTTCATCAACAAGCATATACCTCCTGTCATACTGTAAACCACGATCTGTGACCATTGCTTTATTGATAGCAATTCCACCCAATGATTTTATGGGATAGATATATAATTGGCTGATTGTAAGCAAAACCAAATGATTGTAGATTGAGAAATACTTATAGGGAATCTTGTTCCTATGGAACTATTTTAACCTGTGCTTAATTGTGGCCTCGCCAGGAATCGAACCTGGATCTGGAGCTTCGGAAACTCTTATACTATCCATTGTACGACGAGGCCTTTTTATTTTATATTCCTTATTCGCTATTTTTAATTTCTACCTTCCAATTGCTGCAATGTTACTTCCAAATATTTTAACAGCAATGGCAATTAATATCACTCCGAAAAATTTTCTTACTACTATCAACCCACTTGGGCCTAATGCCCGCTCAATCCATTTTAAAGATTTTAAAACAATAAAAATAATAATACAGTTGATGAGTATCCCTGCTAAAATATTAATATCATGATAATTGGCTTTTAAAGACATAATAGTCGTGAGTGTTCCCGATCCGGCAATCAAAGGGAAAGCAATGGGGACTACGCTACCACTCCTGGGATTACTATCCGGTTTAAAAAACTCAAGCCCCAGGATCATTTCTAAACCAAGGATAAAAATGACTATACTACCAGCCACAGCAAAAGATTGTACATCAAGGCCCAAAAGATTTAAAAATGGTTTTCCTAAAAATAAAAAAAGAATCATAAAAGCTCCTGATGCCACTGTAGCCTGTGTGGAACGAATGGAACCGCCCATCTTATCTTTTAAAGAAATCAAAATAGGAATAGAACCCAGAATATCTATCACTGCAAAAAGGGTGAAAGTAATCGTGATGATTTCCTCGATTCCTATACTGTCGAAGGTGGGCATATAATATTTTTTGCAAAAATAATGTAGAAGTTCTTAGTAATGTATAACGACCGGTTAAGAAACTGTTTTCATTATTTTATTTTTTTTGATTGAATTAAAATATTCATGACTGGAATAAAATACTACAAAAATAAATCTGTATAAAGTTTGCCACCAGGTACTACCGCATATTTTTCCAGATCAGTAATTCCTTCCTGTGCTAACACGGCTTCATCTATAAATGAATTTCCGGTACATTCCGACGAAGGCCTTTGTAAAATATAAAATGCTGCATCAGCAATTATTTCAGGGGTACGGCTCATATTAATCAGCATTTCTCCTCCAAGTAAATTTCTTACCGCGGCAGTAGCGATGGTTGTCCTGGGCCACAAAGTATTCGCGGCAATATTATCTTTTTTTAATTCGCCCGATAATCCCAAAGCGATCATTGTCATATTGTATTTGCTTATCGTATAAGCAAGGTGGTTAGTAAGCCATTTTCGATCAGGATTGATTGGCGGCGATAAATTAAGGATATGTGCATTACTTCCTTTTTTTAAATAAGGGATGCAGGCTTTACTTACAAAAAAAGTTCCTTTTACATTGATGTCGTGTATCAATCCGAATGCTTTAGTTTCTGTTTGTTCTGTTTTCGTTAATGAAATAGCAGACGCGTTATTGATCAATATATCAATTCCGCCAAAAGCATCCACTGCCTTTTCCACTGCCTTTTTTATCTGGTCTTCAAAGCGGATATCACATTGCACCGCTAATGCTTTTCCTCCTGCATCTTCTATTTCTTTCGCTGCGCTAAAAATAGTTCCACCCAGTTTTGGATTTTCTTCTATTGATTTGGCAACTACCACAATGTTGGCGCCTTCGCCCGCAAGCCTTAATGCTATTGCTTTTCCTATTCCCCTCGATGCGCCGGTAATAAATACCGTTTTGTTTTTGAAACTCATAATCAGATAAATATTTTATAATACCGTGTTACTAATTTAGATTATTTAAATATAATTGAAATTTCAATTTAAGAGTTAGAAAAGATTTATGATCGAAAAACAAAAAGCAATTTTTGATAAGGGCTTGCAGTTTTAAATAGGTAAAAAAAGTTATTTAATATCTGTTTAAACATGATTACATTCGTTATACCAAAATATTTTTTACGAAAATTAATTCGTACTCTTAATGCTGAAATAGAAAATACATGTAATGAACCATAAAATTTTTCGGGTAGTTTATACATACCGGAGATGATAATTTTTATGGAGAATTCCATGTGGCCAAAATCAATAAAAATGATCACATGAAATGAGCGATAGTAAATGTTGAATATACCAACAGATATGATTTTCGGCGAATTCCATGTGGCCAAAATCAATAAAAATGATCACATGAAATGAGCCATAGTAAATGTTGAATATACCGACAGATATGATTTTCGGCGAATTCCATATGGCAAAAATCAATAAAAATAATCACATGAAACAGCGTTTTTATTCTCTTGATGTTTTCCGCGGTGCCACCGTGTGCCTTATGATAATGGTAAATAACCCGGGAAGCTGGGAACATATTTACGCGCCATTGGATCATTCTCCCTGGCATGGCGTAACTCCTACCGATCTTGTGTTTCCTTTTTTCCTTTTTGCCGTGGGCAATGCATTAGCTTTTGTAATGCCCAGGCTGGAGGTTGCCGGTCCATCAATATTCTGGAAAAAAATTATTAAAAGAACTTTTCTTATTTTTTTTATAGGATTAATGCTTAACTGGTTGCCCTTTGTGAAATGGGGTAATGACAGCCTTGTTTTTAAACCATGGAGCTTTATCAATGCAAGCGGCGAGCCGGACGGGGTAAGAATTATGGGAGTGCTGCAGCGTATTGCACTCGCCTATTTTTTCGCCTCGGTTATTATTTATTATTTTAAAATACGGGGCGCATTTTTCGCGGCATGTATCATTCTTTTGGGTTATTGGTTT
>DATCMY010000236.1:0-9860 GCA_036565505.1 Hanamia sp. | reverse complement strand
TCTTTAATCCAAGCAAATAACTAAACATAATTTTAATTTTATTTAAAATTATGTTTTATAATTCTCTATTAATTTCAGACTTTCTCATTTATTCAAATTAGCAAAAGGGAGTTCTACTAAATCCGATAAAAAAGAAAGACTTTGAACTGGTTTTATTGAAGTATTATTTGAGCTATTACCGAATAACCCCTGATAATACTGCGAGATAAAAGATTTTGCCATTGGGGCATCAGTTTGTGACAATTCAAAAATATTCCTAAAAACGATTCTTAAGGTTGGATGAAAAGCCCCCCAAACCGGATAACCACCTGCAGGCATAGATGTATTCAGTCCATACGGAGGATAACCAACGAATTGCCTTCCAGTCTGGTTTGCATAGGCTACTCTATACCAACCATTATCTCCACTCCAAAAATTGGAAAATAAAGGGTAATCAATATTACCATTCCATATTTTTTCAACTATCTGGTTTGCATAGGCTTGACAAAGAGCTACTGGGTCAAAAGCAGGGTTGTCATAACCCCAAACCTCTTTTATGTTTTCCCGATTTCTTTTAAAAGTTTCAAAAGCAGGAACCAATCTTCTTGAATGACTGATATCCCATCCTACATCATGCGCAATATAAGTGCTATCCCATCTAACTTGTGTATTCATTTCCCATTCTCCATCGCTACCTTTTCCCCAACTGACGGGACTCATAGAGTCTGTATAATTGGCATATCTGTTATCAAAATGATACTTCCAAAATCCTTTATCTAATTCAGCCCGTACTCCTTTAGAAGATTTGGTGAGAAACGTCCTGGCGAGGAATAAATCGAATATCTTTTTAATGTCATCCTTTTTATTTTGCAAATCCTCAAAAGCTTTTTTTCCATCCTCTGCTACAGGCTGTATACTGGATTGGTGTAATTCTGACAAATCAGAAAGAACTGTCAAATACCAAAGGTCTTTGTCTGAAAAAAAATATCCTGAACTCCCATCTTTAATATCAGCAGAAGTCGTATGAAGTCTCTTATTAACTGAGGCGAAATATCCTGCTGTAAGCCAGCGATTCAACTGTACAGCCATGGCATTGAAAGCATTAGTAAGAAAAGTCTTCTCTGCTATTGTTTGTTGATATGGAAGAATATTTTCGGATACATTAGTGGCAAGTGCCCCTAATAGGCCCAGAAACTGCACACTACAAAGAGCTACTTCCTTTCCAAGAAAACCATAGGCTGTACATATACTCCCACCAGAGCAAATCCAACCAGTGCTATTGTCAGCACTTGAGATAGGTTTTAATGCGGAAAAGACGGGACTTAACAAATCTACAAGCTCGGCAATCTGTTGGGTATCCTTACATCTCCGGGTCATCTCTACAAACGACTGTAGCCCTCCAATCTGAACGTCGTATAAAACATAGACATCACCATCTTGAAATAACCTCCTCTTAATTTCTGAAGCAAAATAATCAAGATAATAGATGTTCCATGAATGGATTACCTGATCATGAATTTCACCGTTTTTTGAAAAATCAAATTTATCCTGCGACGAAACAGATTGAATAAATATAAATAAAAGAATTACGAAAGCTAAAAGAAAAATTACCAATCTTCTCATTTTCGTGTTTTTCATGTTAAAAGGTATATGTGCAGTTCTACTATTATTGGACATATATTTAATATTTATTTTATATTATCATATAATCAGTACGTTATGAATTAACCATTTGTTTCGTATCTAATACCTAAAAATTCATCGTCAATAGCGATTTCAGTTCTATCTCATATTGAGCAATATTTTCAAAAAAACTGTGAATGACTCCTTTGAATGTGGAATACGTCTCATAATAAAAACCATTAAGTATTTCCCATTGAATATAACCCCATAAGCCGCTCAATCAAATTGAGATTTAGAGAATAAGTTAGCGCTATCAATCAACATTATTTCCTGATTTTTTAAGTATGTTATTATAATTTTCAAAAAATATCTTCCTTAGTTGGACATCAGTCAACTTTGCTGAGAACATATGGCCAACACCAGGATAGAAACTATTGTCGCATCCAAAAAGGAGCCTATCCTCCCCCAGGTATTTAAGGGCAAAGTCAATCATATTATCTTCGTTGTTACTTCCAGAAACATCCACATAAACATTGGGCGAGTGTTTAAGCGCCTTACAGGCATACTCCCAATCAATCCCTCCACCGATGTGCGCAAACTGGAACATGGCTTCAGGGTATCGTTTCGCTATATCCACAAAGTCTTCAGGCAAGGATATATTCTTGGGTTCGTGCGCATTTAGCTTTATACGTGCATTACCTATTGGCGTATGCATCAGGATGATCATCTTCAGATCAATGAACTTTTCGATGATAGGATAGAACAGGGGATCGTTTATTTTTACATGATTATAAAGTTTCATGCCGACCATACCCTGATCAATACATCTCTTTATTTCTTCAAGGGATTCTTTTCGATAGGTAGGGTTTAATGTAAGCATACCGATAAACCGGTCGGGATGTAACTTTACATCTCTAAGAATTAAATCATTGCATTTCCTGAACTCTTGGGGCAATCCCACACTACCTGGTACCATAGGTCTGGAAATCATCAATTTCTCAATTCCCAATCTATCTGCAAAATCTATTTGGGTACTGGGACTATCATCAGAAAAGTAAACATGGGCATGTGAATCTATTTTTCGATACTTCATCACTTCCTGCATCAGGTTTTCTTTTTTTCTTTCGGTATATTCAAGGCCGGATTCTTTTTTAGAAGAGAATCCCATAAGCTGGGTACCCAATATAATTCCTGCCGCTGAAGCAGCGGTATTGGTTACAAAATTCCGACGATTGATTTTCATCATAAAATATTAATTAAAAATAGAATCAAAAGTTAACTACCGGCCATTTCCATTGATAAATTTGCAGTAAATTATTTCCTAAACTCTTTATAAAATATCACTAAAAGTAATATCATCCACTTATTTCCGAAAACCCTGAGATCACTTCCCCAGAAGTGACAGAATACTGCCCAAACATCTCCAATAATAGAATAGCCCCTGTGGTCTGGCTCAACGTGGGTTGTGTTTCATTTGATTCCACCATCCCGGTTGTGCAGTCCCGGACAAGGATTACTTCATAACCTCGGTTACTCATTTGAATCGTACCCTTATCCCGGCTGAGTATGCAGGCATTGGTATTGAAACAAGCAAAGAGCAGAAAGAGTATTCCCTGTTGTTTGCAATAGTGATGGAGTTCTTCACCCGTAGCCACTACAGGCTTAAAATTCACGTTTTGAATTGCCTTTTTTCCACTATCTAAATTATTTAAAATTATCAATTACTAATCTCTATCATTCTGATACACCTGAATTAAGCTATTCACTTAATAGTATAGGAAAAAATCATGCATATATTTTGCTGTTATTCGATCACTTTAGTTCTCATAAAATCTTAAATTTTAGAATATAATTGTTTTAAATCCTGGATTGCCTTTTTAATGTCACTCCCGGACTCAGCCCCAATACTTTTTAATTTTTCTTTCAATAAGGGGTCCGCCCCTTCGGTTTTTTCCTGACCTTTAATCAACCCTTTCACACATGCCGATTGCCAATCCGCAGTTTTTGATTTGGAAGGCCCAGATATGGTTTCTAATAAAGCAAGAATTTGCGCTTTCTGATTGCGTCCTCCTATTACATTAGAAAAATTTTCAAGGAAAGTAATTTTCCAGGGTGCAACAACATCAAAGAATGAACCTTTTTTATCTAACTCTTTCAACAGGTCAATAGATGATCCGGCTTCAGAACTCAATACAGCCGTTCTAAACCAGGCACTCTGACCTTGTTGCTCTATCACTTTAGCCATCGCAGGAACCACCGTTTTATCTTTAAACTCTCCTAAACTCAATGCAGCCTGGAAAGCTACTCTAATCGAAGAATCGTTAATCATTTCCTCCAGCTGAGAAAGGCAGGCAGGAAATCTTTCAGAAAGTATTGCAGCATTTTCACGTACTCCCGGGGAGGAGTCCTTCATGGCCTTTTTTACAATTTCAGCATCCAGGGCATTCATCCCTTCCAATACATATAGAGCATGCAGCCGGAATCTCGGATCTTCACTTTGATTAAATAAGGTTTTTACTGCCGGAATCACACTTTTATCCTGTCGTTCCAGAAGCAGCCTCTGGGCCTGAAGCCTCCACCACTGGTTTTGATGCGAAAGCAATGCAACCAGGTCCATAGATTTTGCATTCCTCAAATCAGGAGAAACCTTTTTGTACATCCCGGCATTTTTGGGTACAATTCTATATATCCGCCCATATTTATTCCCAGCATTAAAGTCCATACTTTTCTGTAAATCATCAGGAATGGACATTGGAGTTTCAATATGCTGCCTGTACATATCAATCATATAAAGATCACCATCCGGGCCAACCGTGAAGCTTGTTGGACGAACCCACGTGTCAGTGGTGGCCATGAACTCTTTATCCTTCTCTTGTTCTGCACGCTTAGCTATAAAGTAAGGAGTAGTATCTGACTGTGAAAGAATATCCCTGTGGACAAGGTTACCAGCAACATCTCCTGTAAAAATATTCCCATAATATTCTTTTGGAAGGGCATCCCCACCGTAAAAAGTACCCCCATCGGCCGCAGTAAAGTGATCTTTCTCATATTCTACCTGCTTCGAATGGTTCTCCTGAAACACCTTATTCCTTCGCCTTGTACGTTCTGCACGCCAATAGGGCGCTGGAGTTAATTGATACATAAGCAAACCATGATCATTGATATCTACTATCGACGATTTCATAGATTCAGGCAGAAAAGGATTTCGTTGCAGATAATGCCCTGGAATAACCACCTGTTGAATATGAAGCGTGTTTTGAGTAAAAAATCTGTGCCCCCAATCATCCATAGCAAGGCCAAACTGACCCCTGCCTGTTGTCAGTTCAAACTGATTCCTGTCAAGACGAAATCGAAAATCTGATCCCTGCATATTAAGCTTTGGGGCACCTGGCACCCTGGTAAAGCTAACTTCTCCTGCCTGCCCATTATTGTTTGCATAAATCCAATTATCCACACCAAAATGAAGGTTGGTTATTTGCGCCTCTTCGTTTTTTTTAAAAAAACCAGTGAACAGTACTTCCTTCAAATCTGCATGCCCATCACCATTTGTATCCTTATAAAACGTTATGTTAGGAGCAGCCGCTACAAGTAACCCTCCATCCCAAGGTAAAATGCTTGATGCCTCTCTTAGGCTATCTACAAAAACAATTGAGGTATCTGCCCGTCCGTCGCCATCTCTGTCCTTTAACATGACAATGCACCCCTTTCCTTTCACAGAATCAGGTTTATAAGCATCCAGCATCCCCACTACATAAGCATTACCCTGCTCATCAAATTCCATTGATACCGGGTCAATTACATAAGGTTCTGTAGCAAAAATTTCTGCCTTAAAATCTTCAGCAAAATGAAAGGTTTTTATTGATTCTTCCGGGGAAAGCGGGCCTGAATAAAGAGACTTATTATTGTTAGTGCAGGAAAATAATATTAATGCAAATAGAATAAGTAAATAAGCATTACTAAAATTCTTTTTAATTGTGTTTGTTCTAATTTTGATTGTCATATATTAATTTTTAAAAAATAAAAAATTCTCTTGGATTATTTAAAATGAGTTTTATTACGCTCTGATATAAAATTTGAATGTTTATATGATTTATTTCAATTTGATAATTTTGTTAAGAATCTAATGTATTCCTCACCAGTACTTATAGTATCACTTTTGTATCACCTCCTACATCCAGAAGAATATCTACTGGTTTATTGGAGATCCAAGCCCCACCGGTAAAATCAGGTATTTTAATAGAATTTGAATGATTGGCTACAGACCATTCACTTAACGGTGATATAGAACTCCACAGAGCAGCGTCATATACATCCTGATCAAGTGGTAACCCATTACGTAAACAATCTATGGTTCTCCAATCCATTAAAAAATCCATACCTCCATGTCCGCCAACCTGCTTAGCCAAATCACCAACTTTTTTAACTATTGCAGGTTGGTATTTTTCTTCCAATGATTGTATCTCCTGTTCAGATAACCAGTTTTCACCTCCGCTAGAAATACGTCCGGGAACCGGATATTTCAGGGCAGTACCTTTTGTTCCAACTATCTTATGGATCCTGGAATAAACATTGGGTGAGGTAACATCATGCTGTATCTTAATCGTTCTCCCCTTATGGGTACGGATTATTGTGGTATTCATGTTGCCACGAAAGGTTGCATTGGCATAAGGTTTAAAAAAATCGTCTTTAGCGGCAAGTTCTTTTGCCTTTGCGCCCATCATAAAATCAATCCCGGATTCTGATACCAGGTAATTCAATTTATCACCACGGTTGATGTTCATTATCTGGCATACCGGACCCAGGCCATGTGTAGGGTATAAATTCCCATTTCTCCTGGCGTTTTGTTTTAAGCGCCACATCTCCCAGTAGGCTTTTTTGTCAAAATTCTCCCCCAACAGATTATGAATATAGGCGCCCTCACCATGTACGATTTCGCCAAAGAAACCCTGCCTTGCCATATTGAGTGTGAGCAATTCAAAGAAGTCATAGCAACAGTTTTCCATCATCATGCAATGCCTGCGTGTCCGTTCAGACGTTTCTACCAATTGCCAACATTCCTGTATTGTAACAGCCGCCGGAACTTCTATGCATACATGTTTACCTTGTTCCATAGCATACGTGGCCATAGGAGTATGCATATCCCAGGGAGTAGCAATGAATATCAGATCAATATCATTGCGATCGCACAGCTTCTTCCATTCTTCTTTATTTCCTGAATAAACTGAAGGGTTATGGATGGAACCATGAAGGCTCTGTTTGGCACGGTTGGCATATTCAGGGCGTATGTCACATAATGCTTTAATTTCAATACCTTCTAATTTAGTCATATTCTTAAGATGAGATGGCCCCCTCTGCCCCAATCCTATAAAGCCAACTCTGACAATATCCAATTTAGAAGCACTATATCCCGACATATTAAATCGTTGAGAGTGCGGTATTTCATCATGCTGCTTGATAATATGCTCTTTGGCAAAACCTTTCAAGATACCTCCGCCCACCATGCTTAGGCCAGTAAGGCTTGAAAGTTTTAGAAAATTTCTACGATTATCCTTCATTAGATTTATCCTTAATTATTAAAGACTTATAATATTATTTAATCCCATTAAAGATGAAATAATTTTTTGGCATTTTCATACAACAATTTACGTTCAATTTTTTTAGTAGGTGCCAATCTCCGAATTTCTGCAATGTCCAGAGCACCAGTACAACCCAAAGAAGCCAGACCGCTTGGATCTGCACAATCACTACCATAAACCAGTTTATCCTGGTGTCTATCCAAAAATTGTCTTGCTTGATCTTCATCCCGGGTTAAGGCATTCAATCCTGATCCAGCCGAAAGGTCTCCATACATATTGGCGTAATCACTTAGATAGCGATCAGTAATTCCGCCGTGCGTAACCGGCCCTTTGGGATATAGATCTGATTGATTATTATGATTTTTGTCAATATTAGCCCACCAGGTTTGTGCATGGCCAATAAAGTTTACTTTCGGATACTTTTCTAACATTTTGTAAAACCTTTCAAAGCCATAATTGTACATTTTATACTGCCAATGCATAAGTACCGGAACACCATAGGCCTGAGCCAATTGGTAAATTTTTTGCATCTCCGGGGAATCATATTCCACCCCAAACTTCAATTCGCCAATGATCACTGCTCCTAACTTCAAATATTTTTCAATTTCAGGTATTGCATCTGGCAAGTCTGGTACATTGCATGCGCCAAACAGAAATTCTTTCCTGTGTTCTTTTGCAAATAAATAACACTCTGCATTTCCTCCGGCTTCTGCCTCCAACCCGTTAGAAAATCCCTCATGAGTGGATGGTGAATTTACAGGACGCCCTGACGGCAGAAGAATAGTTGTAGTAATACCCATTGCCTTTTGATGAGCAAGCAACTGTTCATCTGTGCGTTCATGGTAATGGATGTGTTGATGAATATCAATAATCGGCTCTCTTTTGATTGCCAGAACTCCAGGGATTCCGGCAATTCCCTTCAACTTCAAACTTGCCCCGATTATAAGAATGCTTGTACCAGCTAAAAATTCGCGCCGGGAATGATCTTCTTTTAATTTTCTCATGAGTAAATTAATTTATTTTATAAAATATGGGCATTCATTTTCTTAAATCATCCTGTCTGCAATTTAAATTACAAAGCGCATAAAAAATCGGTATAGTATCTATGCAGCACACAAACGCGTACTACAACGTTTGAAACCTCTTACTACAACGTTTGAAATAATTTATTATAAGAACCGCGTTGGCGGAGTTAATTAGCAAGCATATGCTTCACTCTTGGGTGCATTTCAAATTGTCGCACTAATAATTGTAAATTTAGTGAACTAAACTCCATCCTATGACATAACACATCCATCACAATACAAAGCTGCATCAAATGGATTGTTACAAAGTGAAATTTCTTCAGGATTAAATACGATCACACATTGGAAACATCGCTATCCTATTGCGGGTTATTTGATATGCTTTGCAGTTACCAATTATTCAGTTTTTAATGAATGGTTTTACGGACAGGGTTACCCAAGCTATAATGTACAATGGTCACAGGTTGGGAGCGGTTATGTGAAAATAAAAATGAACCAAACAACTTCGCATCCGTCAGTAAGTTTTTTTGAATTGCCGGTTGCATTAAAATTTAAAAATGCGACACAAGAAAAAACAATTGTTGTTGATAACAAAACAAATAGTGAAATTTTTTATAAGAACATCGGCTTTGTTGCAGACACCGTTTTTGTTGATCCTGATTATTGGCTGATAACAAAAAAGAATACAACGCAAAAAGTAATTGATAACACAGGCCCTCAAAATATTATACAGATTTTTCCTAACCCGGTACAGGATAAGCTTTTTGTTTATCTTAAAAATTATTCACCATTGTTTGCTAACATTTATCTCTGCAACAGTGTGGGACAGATCCTTTATCAAAAACTCTTAGCAGTTAATGGTTCAGAATTTATTGAAATTGCTTTTGAGCATTTGCCTAAAGAAATATATTATAATTAAAGCAGGATCAGGCAATGATGTTATTTTTGCGAAGAAAATAGTGAAGTTGTAATCCTTCACTGTTCCGTTCCGTTGGCAAGAAAAAAGAAATCCCTTTTAAAAACAGTATTCAAAGTATTCCTCGCAATTGTAATAATTGCTAACGTAGTTTATTTTATTACTTATTTCTTTAACAGGCTACCACATATTACCTATCCCGCTTTTGGCATTGAGATACCGCCTAATTATACAATTCATGGTATTGACGTAAGCCGCTACCAGCAACTAATTAACTGGGCCGATGTAAAAAATATGCAGGTTGAAAATATTAAAATTGGTTTCGCATTTATTAAGGCAACAGAAGGAGTTGATAAAGTAGATGCACAATTTGAAAGGAACTGGCTGCATGCTGAAGAAGAAAATATTCCTAAAGGCGCTTATCATTATTTTGTTGCCAATAAAAGTGGAGTTGCGCAGGCAAATAATTTTATCCAGATAGTAAAATTAAAACAAGGTGATCTTCCGCCGGTACTGGATGTTGAAGATGCTAATGGGTCTGTGCCTGATGTTCAACAAAAAATAAAAGACTGGCTTCAAAAAGTAGAAGAGCAATATCATGTGAAGCCCATTATTTACACCAACATTCTTTTTTACAATAAATATTTAAAAGGAGTTTTTGATGACTACCCTTTTTGGATAGCACATTATTTACAACCCGGCAAACCCGGTATCGACAGGGCCTGGACCTTCTGGCAACAC